>JAOTWH010000059.1 GCA_029863035.1 Acidimicrobiia bacterium
GCGTCAACCCGCGCTTCACGCCGCCTCTTTCTCGATAGGAACGTCTGCGATGGTCATGCGACGCAGCTCGGCGAACAACGCCTCCCTCGCCCTGAGCCAGGGCTGGTGCAACGCGCACAGATCTACCGTGGGGCACGGCTTGCCGCGCAGAACGCAGCGGCCCTCTTCGATGGGCCCCTCCACAGCCTCGATGAACTCGAAGAGGGTGATGTCGGCTGGATCGGCCGCCAATTGGTAGCCACCAGTTGGGCCCCTGTCCGATTCGACCCAGCCCCGGCTCACCAATGGACGCACCACTTGCGGCAGATAGTGCCGGGTCGTTCCGAGTGCCGTCGCCAGGTCGGCCCCTTTGACTCGACCCTCACACCGCACCAGCTCCTGAAGTGCTGCCAGAGCTAGTTCGGTTTTTCGCGACATCTCCAGTTTCATAGTCCTGAAGTCGGGTTCTATTAAATCTGGGCGGATTCGTTTAGTGCCGAAAGGCCCTAAGTGGCGAATGTGCCTTAATCGACCTGCTGGTGGTGGCGCCAGGGCGGCATAGTCTCCTCAGCCGGAATTCGCCGCCAGGATGAACTCCACAATGGCCTCGATCTCCTCGGGGGTGAGCGTCCCGGCGAAGGCTGGCATTCCGCCTTCGCCGTTGGCGACCACTTGCGCCAACTCGTCTGCATCGTGGTCTCCAAGATGTGCACCCTCGCCGGCGAGGGCGGGGCCGATCACTCCTTCCAGATCGGCACCGTGACAGGCAGCGCAGTTGGCGACGTAGAGCGCCTCGGCCGAGAGCGTCGCCGTCGTGGTAGGGGCGGCGGTGTCCTGGGCCGTGGACGGTGCGGTTGTGGCCGGTGCGGTTGTGTCCTGGGAGGCGGCAGGTGCGGTTGTGTCCGGTGCTGTTGTGTCCGGCGAAACGGTCGGTGCGCCCGCCAGCGGCTCGCGCCAGTTGGGGACGTCGGGCGCGGTGTCTTCCCAACTTCGGATGAAGGTCGCTATCGCCTCGATCTGCTCCGAGGTGAACGATCCCCCGAAGTCGAGCGAATAGGCACTCATCAGAGATCCCGGCACCCCCACCGCGATCAGGGCGATGGTTTGCTCATCCGAAGAACTCTCGAGGAACTGCTGCGAGTTGAGAGCCGGTCCGATGCCGCCCTGGCCCTCGACTCCATGGCAGGAGGCGCAGTTCACTGCGTAGATGTCGGAGCCCTGTTCGGCCAGGAACTCCAACTGTGCCTCCCGGTCGGCTTCTCGCGATGAAGGCTCGTAGAAGCGATAGATGGGGAAGATCAGAACCATGAGCACCATGGCTGCAAAGCCCCACACCATCCAGCGGTTGGTCGATTCTTCGAGCTCGGGGTCGGCGGGGCGCTCAGCCATGGCTCTCCTCGGTGCAAGGCGGACCGAGAGCAGGCTCGTCTACCGTCACAGTGCCGGGCGGTGGCCCGTTCACTTTGGCATTGGTGTCGATCTCGACCACGCCATCCACGATCGCCACCTCGAAGCGGTCCATGCCGCGCGGGGCTGGACCGGCCAGGTAATCGCCGCCCCGGTTGAAGACGGAACCGTGACAGGGACACTCGAACTGACCGGACGACTTGCAGAAAGGCACCCGGCACGCGAGGTGGCTGCAGATCTCGGAGAAGGCCACCACCTCATCGTTCACCTTGGTGAGGTAAGCGCGCGCCGCGGGGATCTCCAGCACGGTGTCGACGGGAACGTCTTCGGGAGCCACCGTCTTGATCTTGGCCCCGACACCGGCCTGTAGGCGAGGCCGCAAGAGATCCCATGAGGTCCATATTCCGGCCGCGGCAATCGCCCCTACTCCAACCTTCCAGGAGCGCGCCAGAAAGGTGCGGCGATCGATGCCATTACTCATAACTCACCATGCCATTCCTCCCACGGCCAGACCCAGCTCCAGCTTGGTCCCCGGAACGCGAATCCGATCAGGGTCAAAACGATCCACACCACCATGAAGATCGTGAAGGTGACGCGGGCGATGCGGCGGAACCGCGCCGTCAAGAGGGGATTGCGATCCATGTAGGGCAGCGCCATGATCCCGAGCACAATGGCGGTGGGCACCAAGATGCCGGCAACTAGCGGGTGGTAGTGCGAGAGCAGCTCTTGGAGGGCGGCGAAGTACCAGGGTGCCTTCTCCGGATTGGGCGTGATGCCGGGGTTGGCGATCTCCCGCAACGGGGCATCGAACGCCAGGGAAACGACGAGCACCACCAAGATCACGACGAGCGCAGCCACGGCGTGGCGGACCAGCAGGTGGGGCCAGACCATCACCAGGTCCTCGTCGGAGGGCTCCTTGCGGTCCCCCACTGCCGGTTTGCCAGGCACAACCCCCAGGATCCTCTTGCCCTCGACCACCACCGGCTCGGCGGGAGTGGAAACGGCGATCGGCAAGCCCGGGCGCACGTCGACACCCCCCGGGCCGTTCCCGGCCACCGCGGCCGGGTCCGAGGTGAGCATCGAGTCCTTGCGCCAGCGCCACAGGTGGAGGGTCACCACTCCGATGAGGACCGCGGGCAACACGGCGACGTGCAGAACGTAGAACCGCAGCAGGGTGGCCGAGCCAACGGTGGGCCCTCCCAGCAGAAGCTCCTTGACGTCGTCGCCGATGATCGGTACCCAGGCCGCCATGGCGGTGCCCACCGTGACTGCCCAGTACGCCAGCTGGTCCCATGGGAGCAGATATCCGGTGAAGGACAGCAGCAGCGTCAGCACCAGCAGAATCGCACCGATGACCCAGTTGAACTCTCGCGGAGACTTGTAGGCGCCGCGGTAGAAGACGCGCGCCATGTGAGCCGCCACCGCGATCACCATGAGGTGAGCCGACCAGCGGTGAACGTTGCGAATGAATTGTCCGAAGGCGACATCCGTCTGAATCGACTGGATGTTCCCGTAGGCGTTGGCCGGCGACGGCAGGTAGAAGAACATGAGGTAGATGCCCGACACCAGCAGTGACACAAAGAGAACCAGCGAAGCCACGCCAAGGAAGGCCGAGTACTTGAACGTGATTTCCTTTCGCCTCACCTTGACGGGGTAGATGTGGAGCAGGAAGTTGGCCCAATGCCCCGCAGCCCGGTCCCGTTCAGTGACGCGCTCGGGACTTCGGAAGACCGAACGACCGACGGTCGTCTGGCGCACGCGGTCTGCCAACTTCATGCCATGGCTCCCACCTTGGGGACTCCCACTCCCGTCCAAACCGCCATCGAGAGGGCGTCGGGCGGGCAGCGCTCGATGCAGAGGCCGCACCGGATGCAGGCTCGCTCGTCCAGCAGCAACGCCGTGGCTCCCGTCACTCCCCCCATCACTTCCTCCGCCGGTACCAGCGATATCACGTCAACCGGACACACGTCGGCGCAAAGCGCACAGAGCACGCATTTGTCGACGTCGAGCTCGATATTGGCGAAACACCGAAGGCATCGAGCGGCTTCGCAACGGGCTTGTTCCTCGGTGAAGCCGGTTTCGACCTCGGCCAGCCCCACTCGACGGTCGGTGGGCAGGGTGGGCACCGCGACCCGGTCGTCGCGATCGTAAGTGTCCTGGAGGCGGTGGAACTGCTGTAGTTCGACCAGCTGGCCCTCGCCGGCTTCTGCCTCCTCCCCGGTGAACTTGTGGTGGATTTCGCCGGCGGCGCGCCGTCCGTCGGCGATCGCCTCGATGAGGGTGCGGGGCCCGCGAGCGGCGTCGCCCCCTGCCCACACCATGTCGAGCGACGTGGCCAGCGATTCATCACCCACTGCGATCGTGCGGCGAGGCGATATCTCGGGCCCCGACGAGCCAAGGGCCTCGGTGTCCACAGCTTGGCCTATGGCGAGGATCACGGTGTCGGCCTCGAAGATCTGGCGATCCTCGGTGTCGAACTCGGGAGCGAACCGGCCTTCCGAGTCGAACACCGAGATAGCTCGGATCGTCTCGAGGCCGACCACCTTGCCGTCCTCCACCAGGATCCGGGCCGGGCCACGCCGGTGAACCAGCTTGATGTCTTCCTCCCGTGCTTCCTCGAGCTCGAAGCGAGAAGCGGGCATCTCCTCTTCGCTCTCAAGCGAGATAACCGTGACGTCGGCTGCACCCGTGCGGTGAGCAGTCCGAGCCGCGTCGAGCGCCTCGGTCAGGATGTTTTGGTCGGTGATCTCGCTGCTCGCTACGACCCGGATCTCCTCGTAGGTGTCGCGGCGCAGCGCGGTTCGGGCGGCATCCATGGCGACATCGCCGCCCCCGATGACGACGACACGATCGCCTATGTTGGCTTCGAAGCCCTGGTTCACGTTGATGAGGAACTCGATGGCTTTGAGGACTCCGTCGGCCTCGTGGCCCTCGATGTCGAGTCCACGACCCAGGGTGGCACCGAAGGCAAGGAAGAGAGCGTCGTGGCGCTTGTTCAGCTCATCGAAGCTCATATCGCGTCCGAGCTGGGTGTTGAGGTGAACCTCCACGCCGAGGTCGACGATGGCATCGAGCTCGGCTTGGAGCAGCTCCCGGTCGAGTCGATACTCGGGAATGCCGAGCTTCATCATCCCCCCCAGCTGGCCTGTCGCCTCATAGACCGTGACCTGATATCCGAGCCGGCGCAGGTCGTGGGCACAGGCCATGCCGGCCGGGCCGCCTCCCACGATCCCGATGCTCTGCAATCGGGCGACGCCCGAGGGAGCTGCCACCTGGCGCCAAACCTCTCCCGCGTCAGATTCCACTCCGTACTTCTCGGTAACGAAGCGCTTCAACGCCCTGATGGCTATCGGTTCGTCGATCTCACCGCGCCGACAGGCGTCTTCGCAGGGGGCAGCGCACACCCGGCCGCATGCCGAGGCGAACGGGTTGGGTAGTCGCGCCGTGAGGTAGGCAGTCAAGTCGTCGCCGTCGGCGATGGCCGCAACGTATGCCCCGGCGTTGGTGTGGACCGGGCAGGCCGCCAAGCACGGGATGTTCTCGTCGTAGAAGTGGAGCGGCTCCACTCAGATCACATCCCGCTGTTGCAGGCGGCGTAGACCCCAGACACCGAGACCAAAGGCCGCCAACCAGACACCGGAGCCGATGAGGCTGCGGATGATGTCCCAGGTGTCATCGGAGAAAAGATCTCCAGGAGAGGACGACAGGAAACCGGCTTCGATGACCCTGGAGGGAATCATCACCGAGGCGACGACGAAGTAGATCACGATGAGCGCTGACCGGAGCCAGACCTGAGCCGTTGAGAACTCGGGTCGTTCCCCGACCTGGTTCATGCGTGCCTCCTCGGGGGCGGGCTCCTGCGATCCATCGGTCCGCCGCGAGGCGGTCCGCCGAAGCATAATCAGGCCCGCCGCCACCAGGGGGGGCCGTGAGGGCATGGAGGGTCCAGTTCGCCAAAGCGATCGACACCTCTTGAACCGAATTGGTCGAAATCCCCTAGATGGGAGATCTGTTTCTCGCCACGGTGGTGACGAAACCGACCGTGGGGGATCTATGACAAAGGCCGTAACCGAGGCGAGCCTATTCGAGGTCATGTCCAGTTGCAGGTCGATGCGGCGGCTGAGCCCGGAGCCCGTGCCAGAGGAAATGCTCGTGAAGTTGGTTGAAGCGGGTACCAAGGGTCCCACCGCTGCCAACGCCCAGAACTGGCGATTCGTGGTGGTGCGCGATCGCGAGGTGCTGGGCCGGATAGCGCAACCGTGGCGCAGGGGAATCGCCCTGATCGACGAGCTCGCCCGGCGAGCTCCGGCTCGTCCCGGCGAAGACATCGAGTCACGCCGCCGCACCATGAAGGCAGTCAACTACCTGGCCGAGCACCTCGAAGAAGTTCCGGCTCTTATCTGTGTATGCATCGAGCGCGATGCTCTTGGCGAGGCCGAGGCCCGCAGGTCGGCGACGCTGCGCGCCAGCATCCGACATCTTGGCCTGTGGGGAACGCTCAGGCTGGGCCGACGAGCTCGGCGCAACGCCGAGCAGGAGCTGTGGGGCACTGCCTACCCGGCCGCCCAGAACATCCTTCTGGCTGCCAGGGCGCTGGGATTAGGTGCCGCGATGACCGTGCCCAAGGTTCTGGCTCCGCCGGGCACCTACGAGAAGATCCTTGGCTTGCCGAAGCAAGTGTTGCTCGCAGCGATCATCCCGGTTGGCTACCCGCTGGGACGCTTCGGGCCTGTCGCACGGCAGCCCGTGGAGTCTTTCCTGTCGTGGGATCGCTACAGCCCGCGACCGCAGGCGCCGGTCGGCTAAGAACCGAGTGGGCCCGGGGCATAGCATCGGGCCATGGCAAAGGTCTTCGCCTTCATAGGTGCGCCATTCGACGGTGGCGCCACCCTGGGATGGCCCGGCTCCCGATACGCCCCGGATGAGATCCGGCGCAACCTGGAGTGGATGAAGAGGCGGGTAGAGGACGGCCGCATCTACTGGCTCGACCGAAACGAGGTGGTGCCGTTCGGGGCCGAACAGCTGGTGGACGTTGGCGACGCCGCGGTGGTGGCCCACGACCTCGAAGCGACGCTGGCGGCGGTGCGTGCCGCCACCACCGAACAGGCCGCCCAGGACCGCATCCCGCTGGTGGTGGGTGGTGACGACTCCATTCTGTTTCCCGCTGTGGGCGGGGTGCACGACGCCGTTGCGGGAAACATCGGCATCGTCCACTTCGACGCCCACCTCGACCTGATGGACCACTCCGAGGCACAGGGGCGTTTCAGCCACTCCAGCGGGATGAGGCGAGCACTCGAGCTGGAGCGAGTGGATCCGGCTCGATCGGTGCAGATTGGAGTGCGCAACTTCAACTACCCGGCATCGAAAGAATTCATCGACTCGGTAGGGCTCACCGAGATCCCCGCAACCGAGGTCCATGCCAGCGGCGTGGAGGCCACGTCCGCCCGCATAGACGAGGCGCTGGCAGACGTAGAACACATCTTCGTTGCCGTCGATGCCGACGTCCTGGACCCGGCCCATGCCCCCGGGGTGGGGTGGCACGAACCGGGAGGGCTCACCAGCCATCAGCTGGCGGGACTTCTCACCACGCTGGCACCGCGCGCCCGTGGCCTGTGCCTCAACGAGGTCAACCCGATGACCGACCACAGATCACAGACCACCATCGCGGCCGCCAACCTCTTGTTCCAGTTCGCGGTAGCCGGGGCCCAAGGCTGAAACCCGGGACCTTTGGCGGTTTCGGGGATTCGCCTGCGAGGGCGCGATCGGACCTGGACCTGAGAGGAGTCGCTATGACCGAAGCCGAGTGGGTCGCCGACCGCAGGGCGTAACGCAAGGGAACAGGACTTATCGGTTATCGCGAACGCCTTGCCGAGGCAGTAACGCGGGGATGACCACCAGGGCGGCAAGGGCCGCAGTGATCATCGCCACCCACATGATCATCGACACCTGGGCGTGTGACTTCAGCGGCGACAGCCAGAGCGCACTGAGGGCGATGGCTATGCCGAGGGCGTTGGCAACTATGGGGCGGCCGGCGCGATCGATCGCTGTGAGGACGTAGCCGTCGCCGCTCGGTCTGGCATAGTCGATGGCGGCCACGAAGTGGATGGCGTAGTCGATGCCGACGCCGAGCACGATGCTCGACACCACAGCCGTCATCAGGTTCAGCTGGATTCCCGACGCGGCGATGAACCCGAGCAGCGTGGCGATGGTGAGAGCGATCGGCACCAGGGACGCCAGCGTCTCGCGCCACCTCCGGTATGCCAACCCCAACATGAGGGCCACCATGGCGAAAGCGACCGCCAGCGACACCACCTGGGCCCGTAGCACCAGTCGGGCGATCTCGTCCCACACCACCGGCATACCGGTGAGCACGTTGATCTCGTCGGAGGAATCGGCGAAGTCCAGCCAACCCTGCAGGTCGTCGGTCGAGAAGTCCGCCGGGAACATGAGGAACCGCAGGCCATCTTCGCTCACCATGTCGCCGAGCGGCAAGGACAGCTCCCCTGACAGGGCCGCCTCCAACTGCTCGGCGGGAAGCACCCCTTGCAGGTCGGCCACGGAGAACACCTGGCGGACGCCGGGAAGGCTCTCTAATTGGGCGCTGGCCGCCACCACGTCATCGAGACGCTCCGTCGCCGGATCGAACGCGAACTCGCCGATGAGCGGCGTGGCCCCACCGAAGATCTCCTCGGTGCGCTCAAAGGCCATGCGAACCGGCGCATCATCTTTGAAGAAGAACAGCTGATCGGAATCGACATCCAGCCGAGGGATGGACCACACGGCGAACGCCAACAGCCCAACCACCAGGGCGGCTGCGGGCACCCTGGTTTTCACCAGCGCTTTCAGCCCCCTCGTGACGCGTGGGCCGAGCAGGGCGGTGCGGTGGCGCGGCTCGATGTGCAGCCTGCTGATGAGGGCAGGCAGAAAGAAGAAGGAGATGATGCCGGCGAAGACGATGCCGATGGCGGCGAACATGCCGAGCTGTTCGATCGGTCGGACTCCGGTAACCAGCAGCGACAGGAACCCGGCAGCGGTACTGATCGTGGTGAGGATCATGGGCACGCCAACATGAGACAAGGCCGAACTGACCTTTGAGACCGTGTCGGCATCGGTATCGGATTCCTGCTGGAAGTGAGTCACGAAGTGGAGGCCATCGGCCGAGCCCATGACGATCACGAAGATGGGGACGATGACGGTGATGATGTCCACCTCGCGTCCCAGAGCGAAGATGAGCCCGAACGTCCACAACGAGCCGAGGGCAGCGGGGACGATGGCCAGAGCGCTCAGCCTGCGGTCACCGATCGTGGCATAGAAGGTCCCGATCAACAACAGGATGACCAATGGGGGGACCACGATCAGGATCAGCGACAGGATGCTCAGAACCTCGGCGAATATCACCGGGTTGCCCGAAAGCGTCAGCTCGATGCCCGGCGGCGGTTCGACATCGCCCAGCCGGTCGGCGACAGCGGTGGCATCGCCCTGAGGTTGCACCAACAGCAGCGTGTGGCGACCGTCTTCCGACAGCAACAGGTCGGCCACCGGGCTCGATGCCAGCAGGAGCGCCGCCGCACCGGGCGGAGCGTCCTCGATGGCCGCCGCGGTGATCGGCGATCCGGTCAGCGGATTGACGGCGGGGATCACCGAAGTCACGTCGTCGACGCCGGGCACACTGCGCAGCTCGGAGGAAAGGCTCAACAGCGCAACCAGGGATCCCTCGTTTGTGAACGAGCCGCCCTCGTCCACCGACGCCACCACGTTGATGGGGTCGGCCGTGGCGTACTTAGCTTGGAGCGCTTGGAACTCCTCGCCCGTCTCGTTTCCTTCGAGCACGAAGGACGAAACGTTTGCGTTGAAGTCCATCCTGAACAGCATCAGGCCAGCAAGAAGGGAAACGACCGCGGTGGCGGCGAGGATCTGGCGAGAATGCCCAACGATTACTCGAGCCATTCGGTCCACGGCCGGAGGCTAAGGCTTCTGAGTCCTTTTCCAGGCTCGGGTAGTAGGAGCAAGCATCCGAATTCGGGACCTTCGGCGGCTTTGACGCCGAGAAGATCAGGGCGCTAGACCACCTGGCTCCCGGCAGCTATGCCGAGATGAGCAGGCGCTTGACTCGGCCATCTTGTTCCCTTACGAATCATCCTCGGGCGCCGCGCCACCCACTCCGAATGCAGCCAGATAGGTGATGCCGATCACCGCGGCAAGAACCCCGATGACCAGGAGGGGCAACCACTGCACCGGGACATCACTATCGGAAGTTCCGGTTGGCAGCAACGAGGCCGCCTCTATCTCGGATGCCGCTGCAGCGCTATCGACCTCTTCGCTCTCCCCTGGCGGGGCACCAGCTCGCGCCTCCACAACGACCGTTCCCACCATGTTGGGATGCAGCGTGCAGAAGTACTCGTAGGTCCCGGGCTCGGTGAAGGAGATCGAGAAGGACTCGCCCGTCATCACGAACTCGGAGTCGAAGGTCAGATCGCGAGCAGTGACGGTGTGAGGTATCTCCCCGCGGTTGGTCCAGGTGATGGCGTCGCCTGGCTCAACCGTCAGGATGGCGGGCTCAAAGTCGAAATCGATGATGTCGGCAAGCCAGGAGCTTGGCCCGTCCGCCGAGCTGGCAACACCAACTTCAGCCGATCCCTGCGGGATCAGGGCGCGTGCCAGTAGTCCGGCCACCGAGTTCGAAACAGTGGTGCCGGCTGCCCCCGCCGGGAGGGTTCCCGAAGAAGTCAGCACGTTCACCGTTCCCACCATGCCGGGGTGAATCGAGCAGAAGTAGTCGTATGTACCGGAGGAACTGAAGGTGCGACGATATGTCTTGCCCGGCATGAGGAACCCCGAGTCGAAGCCTCCATCGTTGGCCGTGATCGTGTGCGGCACCACACCCTGGTTGGCCCAAGTGATCGTGGTTCCGGCTGCCACGCTGATTGAGCGGGGAGAGAAGGCGTTATCGATGACGGCGACGTCGCCTCTGGCGGATGCTGTCGCCGTACCTGGGGTGGCGGTGGTGCCTGACTCAGTCACCGGTTGAGGAACAGCTGCTCCTCCCCCGCCGGTGTCTAGGACTGTCACCGACGCCGTCATTTCGGGATGGAGAGTGCAGAAGTAGCTGAAGGAGCCGGGTGCCGAGAATGTGCGCGTGTACGACTCGCCAGTGGACAGGAACCCGGAATCGAAACTGCCCGCCCTATCGGTCACAGTGTGAGGAGCGGCTCCGGTATTGGCCCACGACACCGAATCCCCAACGTTCAGCGTGAGGCTTCCCGGCGTGAATCCGAAGTCGAAGATGGAAACGTCCGAATTGATTGGGGCCGGCGGTGGGATGGGCGACGGAGGCGGAGAGGGTGGAGGAGACTCGCCACCCCCGCCGCCACTCCCGACAACAGTTATCGATGCCACCATGTCGGGGTGCACCGTGCAGAAGTAGTTGAAGGTGCCCGCCGAGGTGAACGTACGGTTGTATGTACCGCCGGTGTCGAAGATGCCGCTATCGAACAGTCCCGTGGTCGACGTGACGGTATGAACTCGATCATCGTTGTTAGCCCACCCGACCGTCGCCCCAACGCCAACCGTCAATGAGCCGGGTTGGAAACTGCGATTGACGATGGACACATCTCCGGAGGCCGCAGCCGGAGGAGGGGTCGACCCGCCGCCGCCGGAATCGTCCGGCGGAGCCTGGGCACTCACCGTGATCGTGCCCTGATAGGCGGGGTTGACCTCATCCCGCTCATCGACATAGGGGTAGGTACCGGCGGCGGTGAACGTGAACTGGTAGCTCTGGCCGGGATCGAGA
>JAOTWH010000253.1 GCA_029863035.1 Acidimicrobiia bacterium
AAGGTGGGCTGGCTGCGATCAACGCCGCCTACGAGGCGCCTCCACTGTCTACCGAGCACATCATTCACCCGGAACGATTCGATGAGGGAGAGGAAGTGGATCCCGTTGGGCTGCCGACTCTGAGCCTCCCCGGATACGAGATCTACGAGGAATCCACCTTCGGCGAACTCGGCATCCGGATGCTGTTCGTGGAGCAGAGTGGCTTGGCTACCCAGCTGGCCGACGGATGGGGTGGCGACGCCTACATCATCTATTCGGACGACGACGATGTTGTGTTCACGTTCGCCTTCCAGGGAGACAGCGAGCGAGACACCGAGGAGTTGGCGAATGCGCTGGCCGACCTGGCGGCGGTCGATATGGGTGGGGGCGATCCGATCCTGCAGGACGGGGGTAGAACCGTTTTCGAAACTGAGGATCTCTACGTCGAGATAACCCTGTCCGGCATCGGGATGACCTGGGTGGCGTCAACAGATCCGGTGGCCGGGGCGTTGGCGGCCGAGACGATCGGCTAGAGGGGGTTCAACCAGGGGGGTTGGCGAATTACCGTCGAGGCGCGTTAGCGGCGCCCGGCATTGGGCTTGCGACCGTGGTTCGCCTTGTTGCGCCGGGCGCGGATACGTCGTCTAACTCTTTTCGCCATGGAACCCATCCTAGCTGAACGGCTGGTCCTCGAGGCAGGCGGTTGGCGTTCGCCGCCGTTGGCGGTGGCGCTTTCGCCGGTCACGAGATGGCGTGGGCTTGCTCCCCATCCGATGGGTGGAGCCCTGCTGATTTGGGCAAGGTCGGTGCATGCGCGCACGATGATGGTGCCACTGACGGTGACGCGGATCGACAGGGCCGGCGTGGTCGAGGGCACGCACCGGTTGGCACCGGGCGGTGTGCTTTGGTTCCACAGAGCGGCATGGAACCTGGAGATGCCAGCCGATGCGGCGCTTCCCCAACCCGGAGCGGCGCTGGTGGTGCGGCCTATGCTCGACGAATGAGTGGGAGGCTGGTCCTGTGCGGGACCCCGATCGGGAACCTCGACGACGCTCCGCCCCGTCTGGCCGAAGCATTGCGGGAAGCGGACATCGTCTATGCCGAGGACACCAGGCGTAGCAGGATCTTGTTGGATGCCCTGGGCGTCGAGGCCAAGTTGCGCTCGTACTTCGTCGGCAACGAGGAGGCCAGGTCGACGGAGCTTGGCGAGCAGCTGTCACAGGGATTGACGGTGGCTCTACTGACCGATGCCGGCATGCCGTCGGTGGCCGATCCTGGCTACAGCGCGGTGCGCGCCGCTATAGAGGCGGGCGCTGCGGTGACGGTCGTGCCGGGACCAAGTGCGGTGACGGCCGCCCTGGCGCTGTCTGGAATGCCGGCCGACCGCTTCACATTCGAAGGCTTTCTTCCCCGCAAAGGGGGGCGCCGCTCGCTTCGACTCGGCGAACTCCAATCGGAGCGCCGCACCATGGTGTTGTTCTCTGCCAAGGGACGACTGTTGGAAGATCTCACCGACCTAGCTGCCAACCTGGGAGATGACCGGCCGGTGGTGGTGACCCGCGAGATGACCAAGGCGTTCGAAGAGGTGTGGCGGGGAACGCTGGCGGAAGCTGTCGAGCGATGGTCCGGGTCAACCAAGGGTGAGCTGACACTCGTGGTTCACGGTGCACCGGATGGCGAACAGGATCTGAATGCCGCGCTGGAACACGTGGGGCAGATGGTGTCCGAGGGGGCGCCAATGGCCGAGGCCGTGCGTCAGGTGGCCGAGATGTCAGGCATTCGCCGCAGATCTCTCTACGAGGAAGCCCTGCGGTCGGGACTCAGCTAGCGGGCCCCGAGATCTCTGAGCGGCACTCGCTGCAAAGCCCTTTGTCTTTGAAGTTGGACACGCCCGTGGTGGATCCGCAGAAAGTGCAGGTGGCGTCCAGCTTGCGGACGAGGATCGAATCCCCTTCCACCGAGATGGCGAGTGAATCGCCTTCGTTGATATTGAACAGTCGACGGGTCTCGGCCGGCACCACGATTCGGCCTAGATCGTCGATCTTGCGGACCATTCCGGTGTCCATAGTCCTCCCTTGAGGCATAGGCGCGGGCGCCTCCCCCTGTGCGGACAGCAACCCAGTTTACACCATTTCTCACGGTCGCCGGATAGTTGCTCGACGACTGAGAATTTGAGGATCGATGCGACTGGTACTATCCCTCGCCCGTGGCGTCTCGCAACATCCTCGTCGCCGTTGCCTGGCCGTATGCGTCGGGCTCGCTTCATCTTGGGCACATTGCCGGTGCATACTTGCCAGCAGACATTTTTGCCAAATACCACCGCTTGGCCGGCAACAAAGTGCTGATGGTGTCGGGAAGCGACGTCCACGGTACGCCGATCACCGTCCGGGCCGACGAGCAGGGCGTTACCCCGCAAGAGATCGTGGACCGTTTTCACCCCGAATTCCTCGAGTACTGGAGGGCGCTTTCGATTTCGTTCGATCTGTTCACCACCACCGGGACCGACAACCATCGGGCCGTCGCTCAAGACATGTTCCTG
>JAOTWH010000060.1 GCA_029863035.1 Acidimicrobiia bacterium
GGGTTCCAAGGAACGGTCGCCAGACGCGCTTGGGAAGTTGCGGGAGATGGACGCCATGATGGTTGTGCTGCGCGCCTTTGAGGACGCGGCGGCACCGGCGAGTGAGTCCGGCACCGATCCGGCGGCACAGGCCGAAGAGCTGTTGCTGGAGTTGGCCCTGGCCGATGTCGACGTCTTCACCAAACGATCGGAGCGAGCGGCGAAAGAGGCCACCGCCGACGTAGCCATGAAGCCCCAGGCTGACGCCTTTGCCCAGGCGTCGCAGCTGCTGGCCGATGGATCGCCGTTGCGTGCCACCCAGTGGAGTCCTGCGCAAAGAGACTTCTTTCGGGATCTGGCGCCTCTCTCGTTGAAGCCCGCCGTCTGGGTGATCAATGCCGGGGAGGACGAGGCCACGGAAGAACTCGAGGAAAGGGTCGCCGCCGTGGTTCCCGACGGTGACGCCGTTGTTTCGCTCTCGGCTCGGATCGAGCACGAGGCCTCCCAACTGGACCCGAAGGAGCGCGAGGAACTGTTCGAAGGCCTCGGTCTCGGCAAGGGTGCGCTGTCCAAGATGGTCAGGGCTGCCTACCTGGCGCTCGATCTGACCACCTTCTATACGATCGGCCCCAAGGAGGCCCACGCCTGGTCGGTCAAGTCGGGGTCAACCGCGCCCCAAGCTGCCGGCAAGATCCACTCAGATCTGGAGCGAGGCTTCATCCGCGCCGAAGTGGCAGCCATAGCCGAGGTTGTAGAGGCTGGGGGTTGGGATGCGGCCAAGGCGGCAGGACTGGTTCGGCTCGAAGGCAAGGACTATGTCGTTGCCGAAGGCGATGTGATCGAGGTCCGTTTCTCGGTCTGACGGCGTGCTCACAGATGCGAGTGGTCTCGGCGTAACCTTTCCGACCTGTGGACCCCAACCAAGGTCATTCCTCCAAGTCTCTGGCCCGCGAATTAGGGCTGTTCGCCGTCTTCAGCGTGTCCATCGGCGCCATGATCGGCAGTGGGGTTTTCGTGCTGCCCGGATTGGCTTCGAAGGTGGCCGGACCAGGCGTGATCCTCGCCTACTTCATCGCCGGGCTGGTGGTCCTTCCGGCAGCCCTGAGCCAGTCCGAGATGGCGACAGCCATGCCCCAAGCCGGCGGCACCTATCTGTTCGTAGATCGGGCGATGGGACCGATGCTCGGCACGATCGCCGGCTTCGGTACCTGGTTCGCTCTGGTGTTCAAGGCCGCGTTCGCGCTGGTTGGGCTTGGCGCCTATATCGAGTTCTTCTGGTCGGCCGTGCCGGTCCGACCGCTGGCGCTCGCGTTCGGAGTGGGGCTGATAACGCTGAATCTCATCGGTGCCAAGCAGTCGAGCAGATTCCAGGTCTTCATCGTCACCGGGGTGCTTGGGGTGTTGGCCTTCTTCGTTGGCGACGGGATCACGCACGTCGATGACATGCTCTATCAACCGTTCCTGCCAGAAGGAATCGGAGGCCTGCTCGAGGCCACGGGCATCGTGTTCGTGTCGTACGCCGGCGTGACAAAGGTGGCCAGCGTCGCCGAGGAGGTGCGGCATCCCAGCCGCAATCTGCCGCTTGGCATATTGATATCGATTGGCGTGATGATCTTCCTCTACCCGGCCATCGTGTTCGTGGTCGTTGGCCTGACGCCATCCGCCGAGCTTGCCAGCTCGACGACCCCGATAGCTACGGCGGCCGGGAGCTTCATGGGGCAGTTCGGTGCAGACGTGATCGCGGTTACCGCGGTCCTGGCGCTGCTCAGCATGGCGAACGCTGGATTGCTCAGCTCTTCTCGGTACCCCTTCGCCATGGCTCGCAACCACCTTGCTCCCAAGGGGCTGGCCCATGTGGGCCGTCGTAGCGGTACCCCGACCGTTTCGATTGCATTTACCGGGGGAGCGATGTTGATTCTCGTTGCACTGGTGCCGCTGCTCGAGCTGGCGAAATTGGCCAGCACCTTCAACCTGTTGGTATTCGCCATGGTGAATCTGTCTCTGATCGCGTTTCGTGAGAGCAAGGTCAGTTGGTACCGCCCAAGGTTCCGTTCGCCCGGTTATCCGTGGGTACAGATCGCCGGGATACTTGCTCCCGGTGTTTTGCTGACCCAAATGGGGCTGGCTCCGCTCATCGGCGCGCTTGCGATCATCGTCGGTGGGTGGGTGTGGTACCGGGTCTTTGGAGAAGGGCGCGAAAGCCGCGAGAGCGCCTCGATCGATGCGTTGCGCTTGCGGGCAACTACCCGGCTGGTTGCCGACACCAAGGAGGCCCTCGCCAAGCCGGGCAAGGGCCGCACCCTGATCCCGGTGGCGAGCGACATTCCGGCCAGCCAGCTGCGGGCACTTCTCAAGGTGGCGGGCGGGATGGTGCAGTCGGGCCGACGGATCCGGGTGGTGCGATTCGAGGAAGTACCGTTGGCGATCGGATTGGCCGATGCCCCAACAAAGACCGCGACGGAGCTCGAGTTTGAGCAGGGGGTTGGGGATATCGCGGCCGACCTTGGAGTTTCCGTCGATGTTGATGTTGTGGTTGCCCACGACCGGCGCAGCGGGTTGATCAACTACGTTGCCGATGAGGGAATTCAGCTGGTCCTCGCTCGATTGCCGGAGGGGAACAGGCCGGGGCGTCTGTTCGGGGGAGAGCTGCGCTGGATGAGGGACCTGGCTTGTGATACCGCGTTCCTGAGAGATCACGCCATCGACGGCCTGAACACGATCGCGGTGATGGGTGCCGGTGGCCCCCACGATGCCCTCAAGGTTGAGATTGCCGATCGCCTCGCCCAAGAGGAGATTCGCTTCGTTCACGTGCTGGAAGAAAAGTCGCCAGATGTTCAGATCGCTGGGATCCAGGAGTATCACGGCCAGCTTGGTGAGGTGATCAGCACGCCATCCACCAGCCACGTGGAGCGTGCTGACGACGTGGTCGAGGCTCTCGGAAGGGTGGGAGCCGACGTCGACCTCGTGATCCTCGGCGCCTCCCTGCACCACCTGCCGTTTCTCACCGACCTGGCGAACAGGATCTCGGACCGAATCGATAGCAGCGTGTTACTCGTTGAGGCGTACGGGTCCTCCACCGCCACATCGTTCCTTGGCCGGATCCTGGAACGCATCATCTACTAGCAGACGGGGACCGGCTCGAAGGGCGCGGTTGGCGTGACAGCACTCGCCATAATGAAGGTCCTCCGGAGGGACTACTTGAATCTCATCGTCGTTGGATCGGGTGGAACAACCAGGCAATTGCTGGGGCGCCTCGGTGAGTCGTGGGAAGTCACGGTCATCGATGTTGATGCCGACCGCTTGGCGCGGGCGGAGAAGGTGCGGCCGGTGGAGTTGGTCGAAGGCGACGGATCGAGCCGGGTCGTACTGGAACGCGCTGGGCTTGACAACGCCGACGCCCTGGTGGCTGCCACCGCCGACGACGACGCCAACCTCGAGGCTTGTCGCATTGCTAGCGAGACTGGTCTACTCAGGGTCTTCGCCGTGGCAGCCGATCCGGACCGCCTGTCTGACTACCGAGACGCCGAGATCCCGTCGGTTTCGTCCCACGCCCAAGCTGCTCGAGTGGTGGAATCGGCGCTGGAACCTCGCCGGATCTCCTCGACCTCGTTCGCCGACGGCAAGGCCGAAGCGATCGAGTTCCTCATTGCGGGTGATGCTCCCGTCAAGGGCATGGCGCTGAAAGACCTCCACTCCGAGCACTACCTGGTGGCCGCCATCTTGCGAGGGGGCGGACTCATCGTGCCGCACGGGGACACGGTTCTCGAGGAGGAAGATCGGGTGACGGTGGTGGGCTCCGCTGCCGACTTCGCCATGATCGTGCGTACGTTCACGTCAGGTGAGGCTCGCTTTCCTTCGGATTATGGAACCAGCGTTGCCGTTGCCCTTGAGAGCGAAGGCGACATCGAGGGGACTCTCGCGGAGGCTCTCGAGCTAACACGCAACAGCCAGGCCTCTGCCCTGCTGTTGGTGCATCGCGACCCGGAGTCAGTCAACGACGAAAGCGAGGCGACTCGCCTCGTCCAGTTGCTCCAAGCTGCCACCATCAAGGCCGGTCAAGTTGATGTACAGAGTCGTCCAGTAGGCGGCCTACCCACAAAATCGTTGCTTCAGGTAGCTCGAGAGGAAAGCGTGGGGGTTGTTGTGCTGGCGGCTCCGCGATCGGGTGAGGTCCGCGGCCGCATGGAGACCAACCGCCTGCTGCGCGCTTACTCGGACGCTGGTGTGCCGTTGTTGCTGTCCCGCAACACATTCGGGGTGGGAACGATCGTTGTTCCGGCCCGAGATACGCCAGCCGGTAGGGCGGCGGCGCGAGCGGCCATCGATCTGGCCGACGACAGCGGCTCCAAGTTGATCGGGGTGGCGGTCGTGTCTCCTGCATTCCTTGCCGGGGGCGACACAAAGGATGAAGCGCAGCAAGCCATGCTGCGGCTACGTGAGGAGGCCGCCGTCCTTGGCGTCCGGGTACGGAGGATCTTGCGCCAAGGCAACCCAGTGCATGTCATCGAGGAGGCGGCCGAGGGTGTGCAGTTGGTTGTGCTTGGTATGCCACCCAACCGCCCAAGCTTCGCCAATCCTGGCATCTCTGCCCACTTGGCGCGGAGACTGGAGACATCGGTGTTGCTCGTCCCACGACCGGGCCCTTAGCCGTGGGCTCCCTGCTCGCTCAGGCTGGCGACAGCCACGGGATAGCCACGCCCCTTTCCCTGATCCTCATATCGGCGGCGGCGTTCGTCATCCCCCTTGTTTCGCGGCGATTGGGTCTGCCTGCAGTGGTGCTCGAGATCCTCACCGGGGTCATCGTCGGGCCCATGCTGGGCATCATCGAGCCCGGTGAAGAGCTCCTCTCCTTCCTTGCAGAGTTCGGCCTGTTCCTGCTGATGTTCCTGGCAGGTCTCGAGATCGACTTCGATCGTCTGGAGCGCCAGGGCCCTCGCCAGCTCGTCTCGAGCTTCGCCCTTTTCGCCTTCATCGCCGCTGCATCGTTCTTCGCAGCCGGCTTCTTCGGCCTGGACAACCTGGAGCAGAGGGTGTTCCTCACGTTGCTGATATCGGCTTCAGCACTTGGGATCGTTGTGCCGGCGTTGCGGGCGGGCAATCACTCGTCGTCTCAGGTGGGCCAGGTAACTCTGATAACGGCCATGTTCGCTGAGGTGCTGACCGTCGTCGCCATAGTGGTGCTGGTTGTGCTCGTCGAGGACGGATTCGGGTGGGAGTTGCTTGCGGTCCCCGCCCTCTTCGCCACCTTGGCGATTGTCCTGTTCGTGCTGCGCCGCGCAGCTTGGTGGTATCCCGACCGATTCGAGCGGATGTTCGACGGGTCCGACCCAGAGGAGATGGGCATCCGGGGGAGTTTGGCCATGCTGTTCGTATTCGTTGGCCTGTCTGCGCTGTTGGGAATCGAAGCCATCCTTGGGGCGTTCTTGGCCGGGCTCGTTTTCGGCTATGTCTTCCGAGATCCCGGCTCACTGGATGAGCAGCTGAGTGGGTTCTCCTACGGCTTCCTCATTCCGATCTTCTTCATAAACGTCGGCATCACCTTCCCGCTAAGCGAGCTGGGTGACTCCGAGGTGCTGGGTCGAGCACTGGCCCTCATCGGGGTCGCCTTCGCCGTCAAGCTGATTCCCTCCCTTCTGCTGGTACTTCGGCGCTTCTCGTTGAGGCAGGCAGTGGGCGCTGGGTTCCTGCTGGCCGGTCAGCTCAGCGTGATCATCGCCCTGGCAGGCGTTGGAGTCGACTTGGGACTCCTCACCGAGGGCCTTGCTGCGGGAGCGGTGCTGTTGGTCGCCGTCAGCGCCATCGCCTCACCGATCGTCTTCCGTCTACTGGTTCCCGACAAGGTGGAAGAGTCGGTATGACCCGAAGGTGGTGGCGGGTACGCCGTGTTCGCCGATCGATCAAACGGCAGAGCTATCACGTTCCCGCCCAAGCCGTAGCCGACGCCATGTTGAGCAGTGTCAAAGGCTGGCCAACCCCGCGCCGATAACCTCCCGCCGATGCATTACCTCCTCCAGGCCGGCCGCGGCTTCTTGATGGGCGCGGCCGACATCGTGCCTGGCGTAAGCGGCGGAACCGTGGCTCTAGTTCTTGGCATCTATGAGCGCCTGGTACACAACATTCGCAACGGAGCAGCGGTCCTCGGTTGGGTGGTGCGGGGCCAGTTCGGACGGGCGGGGAAGCGCTGGCGAGAGATCGAGTGGCGGTTCCTGCTTCCGTTGCTGGCAGGGATCTTGATCGCCTTGGTGACGCTGGCCAGGTTGTTGGATGTCTGGCTCGAGGACCACCCCCAGATCATGGCAGCGATCTTCTTCGGGTTGGTGGCCGGCTCCATGTTCATCGCTTTTCGGCTCATGTCGAGTTGGGAGCCGATCCATCTGGCGATCGTCGCCGGTGTTGGGGTGATCGCATTCTTCGTTCTCGGCTTCCGCTCCGACGAGGTCGCCGAACCGGCGCTATTCGCCTTCCTCCTCGGGGGGATGCTGGCGATCATCGCCATGATCCTCCCCGGCATCTCGGGGTCATTCATATTGCTCATGGTCGGGTTGTATCCGGCAGTGCTTGCTGCCGTCAACGATCGCGACCTGGGCCGGCTGGTGGTGTTCGCACTGGGCACCATCGTGGGCCTCGCCGCGTTTTCGACGATCCTCGACAAGTTGCTCAGCTCCCACCACGACGCTGTCATGGCCGGGCTCATCGGGCTCATGGCGGGATCATTGCGCGTCCTATGGCCGTGGCCCCATGGCACGGATACTGCCGAACTGGTGGCTCCGGTCGGAGGTGAATGGGTGGGCCCGTTGCTCCTGGCACTGGGGGCGGCCGCTGCGGTGATGTTCATAGGGATGCTGGCCAGTCCTCCGAGCGAGGTGTGACCAGATGCTCGTCGTCGTTCAGCGAGTGGCACAGGCGTCGGTGAGCGTTGCCGGCGAAACCGTGGCCGATATCGATCATGGCCTGCTGGTCTTGGTTGGGGTCGCACCTTCGGACGCCCCCACGGAGGTCGAGGCGGTTGCCGACAAACTGGTTGGTCTTCGGATATTCACCGACGACGCGGGGAAGATGAACCTGTCGGTCGCCGATGTTGGGGGCTCGGTTCTCGTTGTGAGTCAGTTCACCCTGCTTGGCAATGTCGGCAAGGGGAGGCGGCCGTCGTTCACCGGGGCGGCAGCCCCAGAAGTGGCAGAGCCGCTGGTCGAGCAGTTAGTCGATTCGATCGAGCAGCGAGGAGTGCCAACCGCATCTGGGCGGTTCGGCGCC
Organism: Acidimicrobiia bacterium; assembly: GCA_029863035.1. The sequence goes on from JAOTWH010000060.1 coordinate 7,234, forward strand.
AATATGGCTGTGAGTCTGGTGAACGATGGCCCGGTCACCTTGGTGTTGAGTGCCAAGGACGGGGTGATCGAGCAGTTCCCCTAGGAATCGACCCAGGCCTTGCCTTCGCCGCAGAACCGCAGAAAATCACAGTTGTGGCACGCTTGCGAAGGCGTCGGTTCGAAGGTCTGTGCCGCAGCGCTTCCTGCCAATTCTGATAGGTGCTGGCGGGCAGAGGCCATCCAGGCCTCGTCGACCTCCTCGCTGAACTCTTCCGCTCCGTCTCCGAAGTAGGCGAATGTGACCTTGAGCGATGTCGGCGGCTCAGCCCCGAATGGAACGTCGGTGGCGGCGACTGCATATGCCTCTAGTTGCACTCGTCGCGCTGGATCGTCGTTGCGGCGTCCGCTCTTGAAGTCGACGACCTCCCAGGCCTTGTCGTCGGTGTAGATGGCGTCGATACGACCTCGCACCTTGCCCTCTGGCAGGGCCAACTGGAACGGCACCTCGATGAACCCTGGCTTGGTTTCGGCGAAACGTGAGCCTTTGAACGCCTCGAATGCGCCCTGGGAGGAGGTCCTGGCTGACTCTCCCGGCCCGATGTCGTAGAAGCCATCGAGATCGTCGTCCAGCGGCATCGCGCCTCGGTTGTGCAACTCGATCCGCCGATGCATCTCAACACCACGCCGGGCGGCCGGCGACGGGCGTCGAGGCAAGCGGTCCACTTCGCTCCACATGAACCTCTTGGGGCAGGTGGCGTAGGTGACGAGGCCTGTGACCGATGTGGCGAAGCCTTCTTCTTCCTCGGCCTTGTCGTCTGGCTGAGGTAGCCCTTCGAGCAGCATCCTTATCTGATCCACGTGGTCATCGTACGCGTCGCGATATCCCGATCGAGAGGCCTGGTCCCCGGTCCAATTGGGGTCCGCCATGGCTTGTCGCATTGCTCGCTGCCAGCCGTCGGGCCAGAGCGGGTCAGCGGCGAGCTGCGGCGGCTCGGCTTGCGGGGGAGGGGTATCTCCCGGTTCGTCGACCGTTTGCAGCGACTCGGAATCAGTTGCGATGAGCTCGAACAGCTCGCTTGGGTCCTTTGGCTTCCTATCGGTGTACCAGAAGGCGCCCGTGCAATAGAGGCGTTGCTTCGCTCTGGTCACCGCGACGTATGCGGTGCGCCATTCCTGGTCAAAGTGCCGGGGTCTGAGCACCTTCTTGCGGTCGTCCACCTTCTCCGGCAGGTCGGGCATCGTCGCGCCATCGATCCTTAGCTCGTACGGGACAACCGAAGGTTGGGTTGCGGGATCGTCGTAGCGGCGCACGCCAGCCGGGAACGTGCCCTTCACCACCGCGGGGAGGAACACGGAGTCCCACTCCAAGCCCTTGGAGCGGTGCACCGTGAGCATGGCCACGGCGTCCTCGCCGCTGAGGCGAGCAGTGTCGAGCTCTTGCGCGGCCGCCTCTTCCGACAGCGCATCGAGGTAGTCGAGAAAAGCGTCGAGCGATGGCCGCCCCTCGAGCGGGCTCCACTCTTCGGTGAGGTCGAGGAATCGATACAGGTTGAGCCGGGCCGAGAGCCTGGCGGCGTCGCCTAACGCCTCCACCTCCGGCCAGACCTCGGTTCGATCCAAGATCTGGCGTGACAGCTCGGCGAGACTCACTCCCTGCGCCACTTGAAGGAGGTCGTGGTACACCTCACGCAGGTGCCGCAACCGCATTGCGGCCTCGTCACCCAGCCCCTCCACATCCTCGAGCGCGTCGATCGCCTCGAGCATGGCCCACCCGGGCACCCCTTCGCGCTCATCGCCTTGCCCGTGCGGCGCCAGGCGTTGTCGCACCCAAGCTGCCAGCGGGGCAGCATCACCGAGTCCGAGGCGGTATTTGCTTCCGAGCAGTATCCGCATCAGCGCCGATGCATCATCGCTGCGACCGAGCAAGCGGATCCAGGCATGAAGATCGGCCACCGCGGGCACCTCGAGCAGGCCGCCCAACGCCGCTACCTCCACCGGAACGCCTTCCGCTTCCAAGGCACTGTGGATAAGCGACATCTGAGCGTTCTTGCGAAAGATCACCGCCATATCTCTCCACTGTCGCCCTTCCTCATCGTGGAGTCGTCTGATCTCTGACGCCACGAGGTCGGCTTCGTCACGAGCCGTGAGCAACCAGGCATGCGCCACGTAGCCGTCACCGGCTGAGGGGCGCGCTTTGAGCTCGCCCAAGCCGGTGTCGCCCGCGATGTGCTTACTGACCCGGTTGGCAACGTCGACGATTCGTTGCTCCGATCTCCAATTGACTCCTAGCTCCAACGTCTCCGCCGGATGGCCCTGCTCGTCAGGGAAATCAGTGGCGAAGTTGGCGAAGTTCTGTAGGGAGGCGCCACGCCATTCGTAGATGGTTTGGTTCGGGTCACCAACGGCCGTCACCGCGAAGCCTTCATCGAAGATGGTGGCCAGCAGCTTCTGTTGAGCGGGGTTGGTGTCCTGGTACTCGTCGAGCAAGACGACCCGGTACCGATCTCTGATGCGGCGTGCGATCGCATGGTCGCTGGTAACGACTTCGTGAGCCACCTTGATGAGGTCCCCGTAGTCGGCGACGCCAAGATCGCGTTTTCGCTGCTGATAGCGGCGGTGCGCCTCGATCAATTCCAGCCGTGCCCCCCACGGCTCGCTCTGGTCGGCGATGGCGGCTATGTCGTCGGCAGTGAGCAGGTGGTCGGCCATCTGCGAGTCGAGCGCAGAGAGATCCTCGATCCGATTCGATGGAGCGGTGAGGTCGAGAGTTGAGTAGTCACCGTCGCCCAACGCCTTGCGTTGCAACTCGCGGGCGTAGCCGGGCGTTATGACGTGCGCCGACCGTTCGATACCCGCCAAAGCGCCGAATTCAGCCACGATGCCGTTGGCAAAGGCGTGGTAGGTGACCACTTCGACCTGGCGACCCTCGGCGCTGTAGTGAGCCAGCCTGTCGCGGAGCTGATCGGCAAGGTTCTCCGCTGCCTTGTTGGTGAAGGTGATGCCGAGGGCCTGCTCCGGCTCGACTCCGTGTTCGGAGACGAGGCGAGCCAGTCGCCATGCCATCGTCGTTGTCTTGCCGGTCCCGGCACCGGCAACAACCCGGAGGGGTTTGAGTGGATAGGCCTCGACTGCACGCTGTTGCGGAGTTTGGGTCACGAGAACGCCTCCTGGCCTTCTGGCCAGGCCGGGCACAGGTTGCGGACCCGGCACCGGTCGCATTGTTGGCCAGGCTTCGGCTCCCAATTCTCGGCCACGATGCCCTCGGCTGCTGACTCCAGCCTGGCGGTTACCTCGGGCAGGCGATCCAGGTCGAGAGAGAACGTTGCCAGCGACTTACGACCGGTCTGGGCCGGGTACCAGAACTCGGCAGCCTCAACCTCGCCGGCCAGCTCGGCTGCAGCGGCCAGGGCGTAGAAACCAAGCTGAAGTGACTCGGCAACCTCGCTCTTGGTTGGCAGGGTGCGGCTGGACTTGTAGTCGACGATCCGCAGTGCATCGCCATCGGTCTCAATCCGGTCGATGCGACCGCGCCACGACAGCCCGCCAAGGGGCATCTCGACATCCCGCTCAAGAGCTAGTGCAGGTTGGGACGAGGCAGGCCAGTGCTCATAGAGGTGGGTCACCGTGTCGACCGCTCTTTGCTTCCAGGCCGAGCTCCAGGGCCCCCCGCCAAATGGGCCGGGGTCCCAAGAATCCTCGAGAGCGGCGAGCGCCATCTCGACATCTGCGTGGGCCCTGTGCTCTTGCGCCGCCCTCTTCTCGGCGAGCTCGAGCACGTCATGGATCAGCGTTCCGAACGCCAGGTAAACGGTCGTGTCGTTGCCAACGTTGAGGCGCCGCTCCAATGCGTATCGACGCGGGCAGATGTCGTACGAGGCAGCCTGACTCGGAGAGAGGGC
>JAOTWH010000061.1 GCA_029863035.1 Acidimicrobiia bacterium
TCGCGATCTTCGTCATCGTGGGGGGCGTTGGGTCTGCTCTTTACACTGCCACCGCTGGACTCGAAGTTGTCTTCACGACGTTGCTTGGGGGAGAGCGAGCCAGACGCAAAATGCGGAGGGAGATCGACGACTTGGAAGACCATGTGATCGTGTGTGGATTCGGTGTCGTTGGCCGCAACGTTTGGACCGAATTGGAGCGCGGCGGTAAGTCGACTGTCGTCATCGAAAAGGATTCCGAGCGCGCCGAGTCGGCCCGCGAGAAGGGCGCACTCGTAGTCGAGGGCAACGCCACCTATGACGTCGTTCTTTCGGAAGCCGGCATCGATCGCGCCAGCGGTCTGATCGCCTGTGTGCAGAGCGACTCCGACAACCTGGTGATCGTGCTGTCTGCCAAGGCATTGCGGCCCAATCTGCAGGTCATGGCGCGGGCCACCGAGGGCACGGCAGAGGAGAAGCTGCTCCTGGCCGGTGCCGATCGAGTGGTGGCGCCTCAGGTCCTGGGCGCCCACCGCCTGGCAGCCCTGGTCCACCGTCCTCAGCTAGCCGACTTCATCGACCTGGTGGTGCGGGGCCAGATTGTGCAAGTTGCCGTTGAACAGTGCCCGGTAGAGGCCGGGGCAGTCCTGGAAGGCAAGACGTTGCGTGAGGCAGACATCAGGGGAGCGGTAGGGGTCACCGTGCTCGCCGTGCAAGAGCCCGACACCGAGGTTCAGTTCAACCCGGATCCGGACAAGCCCCTGGCTACGGGTCACGTGATGATCGCTTTAGGCAATCCGCAACAGCTCGAAACGTTGCGTCGCCTGACCACCGCGGCCGGCTGACCGTGGCCGCGAGGGGTTTCTTCCACACCATTCTCCCCAGGTTTGTCCCCACCGCGACCAGGGGTTTCCCCGCGCTTATCCACAACGGTTGTTGACAACTCCTTCGCCCAGACTTACCTTCAAGCGCGGAATTCGCTAAACGGAATTACAGTCGTGTAAGATTCCGGGGCTAGGAGGACACGTGACAGAACAAGGGTATCGGGCCCCCCAGGTGTGCAAGCTGGTGGACATTACATATCGCCAGCTCGACTACTGGGCCCGCACCGACCTACTGACGCCATCGGTGGCATCAGCTCAAGGCTCGGGCAGCCAGCGACTCTATTCGTTCACTGACGTCGTCCAACTCAAGGTCGTCAAGCGCCTACTGGATGCCGGCATGAGCCTCAAGAAGATCCGCCAGGCCATTGTCATCCTTCGCCAACAGCTTGACAGCAAACAGCCGCTAGCCGACGTGACGCTGCTCTCTGACGGCGCGACTATCTACGCCGCACACAGCGCCGATGAGGTCGTAGATGTGTTCCAACGGGGACAAGGAGTATTCGGGATAGCCGTGGGACCGGTGGCAGAAGAGCTCGAAGGAGAGCTTCTCGAACTGGTTACTGAAGCAGTCCCCGCCGAGGAATCGCCCACCGCAGCGGAGGTAAGCGCAACCTGAGCACCGAGCTCGACCTGGAGCACGGACCCGCAGAAGCCACCGCCTTCGCTCACGAGAGTGAAAGGCAGTTCGGCCGACTCCTCGATTTCTACGGAATTGATTGGGAGTACGAGCCGACTTCGTTCCCAATCGAGTGGGGCGACGACGGCAAGGCGACCAAGTATTTCCGTCCGGACTTCTACCTGACGGATGAAGGCCTGTACATCGAGATCACAACGATGAACCAAAAGCTCGTGACCAAGAAGAACCGCAAGGTGCGGCGCCTGCGCGAGCTATACCCCGAGATTCGTTGCAAGGTGTTCTATCAGCGTGACTACTTACAACTCCTGGTGAAATATGGACTCGAGGAAGCCCCGCAGGACGGCTTCCCATCGGCGCCCACCCGGGTCCCGGGTCCGCTCCAAGTCGTCGATCTGGGCACGACTTAACCGCGTCTTAGTCGATAGTCTCGGCCGAGTGAAGATCGAGTCCCGTATTGCCTAGGTCTGTCCTCCACGAAGTTCATGAAGCCCTAGGGGCGCGTTTCGTCGATTTCGGAGCATGGGAGATGCCCCTCCAATACGAAGGGGTGTTGGCCGAGCACGCCGCAGTTCGCGACGATGCGGGCGTCTTCGATGTCTCCCACCTGGGGCGCTTCACGATGGTGGGCCCTGGAGCTGATGACATCGTGCAGCGGCTGTTGTGCAACGACATCACCGAGATCAAGCCAGGACAGGCTCAGTACACCATGTCGCTCAACGACAATGGCGGGGTCATCGACGACATCATCGTGTGGCGTTGGGACAACGACGACAGCTGGGTGCTGCCCAACGGAGCGAATCAAGACCGTGTCCTGGCGGCGTTCGATGGCGCCGCTCCAGATGAGGTCGTAGTGGAGGATCGGCGCAGCGACACGGTGTTGTTGGCGGTTCAGGGACCGAACGCTCCCGCTGTGATCGAACGGGTCGTCGGTTCATCTCCCAAGAGGTTCAGGGTGGCACGAGCCGAGTACGGGGGCAGGCCACTGTGGATGGCCGGCACCGGCTACACCGGTGAGAAGGGCGGCGAACTTGCAGTGCCCCACGACACGGCGCCAGGGCTGCTTGCTGCCATCATCGAGGCCGGGGCGACGCCTTGTGGCCTGGGCGCACGCGATTCGCTTCGCCTCGAGATGGGCTATCCACTGTGGGGCCAAGATCTCGACGAGGAGACCACCCCAGTCGAAGCTGGGTTGAGCTGGGTGGTCGGATGGGATTCGGAATTCATCGGCAAGGAGGTGCTGGTTGCTCAGCGCGATGGGGGCGTTCCGAAACGTTTGGTCGGTTTCGTCGTGGAGGACCACGGCGTTCCTCGACATGGCTATGCCATACGTGCCGGTGACTCCGAAGGCGTGGTGGCAAGCGGCAACTACAGTCCGGCACTGGGCGCCGGCATCGGTATGGGTTACTTGGCTCCCGATCCGGGGGCAGCTATCGAATTACTCGAGATCGAGATGAGAGGCGAGTGGGTCAAGGCCAAGGTCGTCGACCCACCCTTCATCTAATGCAATGGGCACCACACACCGAAGCTGATTCGCAACGGGTTCTCCAAGAACTCGGCCTGAAGAGCATCGACGACCTGTTCGCCCATATCCCAGCCGACGTCCGGGTCCCGGGCTCCCTTGACCTGCCCGACCCGCTGGCTGAGATCGAGCTGACGCAGTTGGTAGATGCCCTGGCAGCCAAGAACCGCTCCAGCCTGATATGTTTCGCCGGCGGTGGGATCTACGACCACTACCTGCCACCCGTGGTGCGCTCACTCACCATGCGGCCCGAGTTCGTCACCTCCTATACGCCATACCAACCCGAAGTGAGCCAGGGGGTGCTGCAAGCGCTTTACGAGTACCAGTCAATGGTGTCAGAGCTGACCGGACTGGCTGTTGCCAATGCCTCGCTGTATGACGGCGCCACCGCCGCCGTGGAGGCCCTCAACATGGCGGTGGCCGCCACGAAACGCAACGTGGCGTGGGTATCGGCTGGTCTTCATCCACACACCCGCCAAGTCCTTGCCACATTCGCCGCCGCCCGTGGAATAGAGATCGTCGAGCATCCGCTGGTGGACGGGCGCACCGAGTGGTCGGCGGAGGCGGGCACCGAACCAGCCGCGGTCATGCTGGCCCAGCCTAATTATCTCGGCGCCATCGAGGACTTCGATGCGGCGGTGTCGCTTGCTCATGACAGAGGGGCGCTGGCCGCGGTGTCGGTCGACCCGATGACTCTTGGCGTGTTGCGCACGCCAGGCTCAGCAGGGGCGGACATCGCGTTCGCCGAGGGCCAGCCGCTGGGGAACCCCATGTCGTTCGGGGGACCGGTGGTTGGCTTGTTCGCGTCGACCATGGATCTGGTGCGCCGTCTTCCCGGCCGGATAGTTGGCCGCACCAACGACGCCGATGGCCGCGTCGCCTACGCCATGACGTTGCGCACCAGGGAGCAGGACATCCGCCGTGAGAAGGCCTCCTCCAACATCTGCACCAATCAGACCCTCAACGCCATCGCGGCTGCGGTGCAGTTGGCCTGGCTCGGGCCAAAGGGCCTGTCTGACGTTGGCGAGCACTCCATACAGAAGGCGCATTACCTGGCCAGCCGGCTGGTGGAGCTGCCTGGGGTGCACTTGTTGCATGAGGCCCCCTTCGCCAGAGAGTTCGCGGTGCGCCTGCCCATGGATCCCTCCCAGGCCGTGCTGGCCATGGCAGATCGAGGTTTCCTCGCCGGCATCCCTCTTACAGAGCATTACCCGGATCTTGGAAACGGCCTTCTCGTGGCGGCTACCGAGCGGCGCACCAAGGCCGAGTTGGACGCCTACACAGACGCTCTCAAGGCGGTGATCGCCGATGGCTAAACCGGCCGGACTGGCCGTTTCGAGCCCGCTGCTGGGGGGCGGTACTGAGCCAACGCTGCGGGAGCTGTCATCGCCGGGAAGAACCGCATCGGGCTTCGGCGAGCTAGACGTGCCGCTCGAGAAGCTAGATCTTCCCGAGCTGGCAGAAGGTCCGTTGGCGCTGCCTGAGGTGGCCGAGCGGGACTTGGTCGCCCACTTCACCCGTTTGGCGCAACGCAACTTCGCGGTCGACGTGGGGGCCTATCCACTTGGTTCCTGCACGATGAAGTACAACCCCAAGATCTGCGACTGGGCGGCAGAGCACCCAGGCTTTCGCGACCTGCATCCGGCTGCACCGGCCGAGCTGACCCAGGGCGCGTTGGAGGTGATCTGGTCAGCCGAACAGATCCTGTGTGAGTTGACCGCGATGGATCGCGCCACGCTCCAACCATCAGCCGGAGCGGCAGGGGAGCTAACCGGGCTGCTGGTTATGCGGGCGTATCACAACGAGCAAGGGAGGAGCCCCTCCAAGATCATCGTTCCCGACTCGGCCCATGGCACCAACCCGGCGTCGGTTTCACTTGCCGGTTACGAAGCGACCCCGGTGCCATCCAATGCCGATGGCATGGTCGACCTAGAGGCGCTGCGGGAGATGGTCGACGACGACGTTGCCGGTTTGATGCTCACCAACCCAAACACACTTGGTCTGTTCGAAGAAGACATCACCGAGATCGCTCGCATTATCCATGAGGTCGATGGGCTCGTCTACTACGACGGGGCAAATCTCAACGCCATCTTGGGTGTGTCGCGACCGGGCGACATGGGATTCGACATTGTTCACTCCAATTTCCACAAAACGTTCGCGACGCCACACGGCGGCGGGGGGCCCGGCTCAGGTCCCATCGCTGTTGTCGAGCGTCTTGCTGGCTACTTGCCGGGCCCACTGGTGGCCAAGACGGCAGACGCCGAGTTCGCCTGGGTCACACCCGAGGCGTCAATCGGACGTGTCCATGGCAATCACGGCAACTTCCTCGTTGTCCTGCGAGCCCTCACCTACATGAGGGCGCTGGGGGGCCAAGGCCTGCGGGCCGTGGCAGACCACGCGGTGCTCAACGCCCGTTATCTGTCACATCTCATTTCCGACGCCTACCCGGTGCCCTACCCCAAGCCGTGCATGCACGAGTTTGTCGCTTCGGCAGCTCCGATCAAGAAAGCGACCGGGGTCCGAGCAATGGACGTTGCCAAAGGCTTGATGGACCGAGGCATCCACGCCCCGACCATGTACTTCCCTCTCATCGTCGACGAAGCCCTGATGTTCGAGCCAACCGAGACCGAATCTCCTGAAACCGTGGAGGCGATCGCAGAGGCGCTTCACCAGATCGCACAGTTGGCTTCCGACGACCCAGACGCTCTGCACGATGCACCGCACAACACTCCGGTACGCCGGCCCGACGAAGCGGCGGCGGCGCGCCACCTCGTGCTCACCTGGGCGATGGAGGAATAGCTTGGCCACCGAAGCGTTTGGCATCGATATCGGCGGTTCGGGGGCGAAGGGTGCCATCGTCGACGTCTCAACCGGTGAGCTGATCTCTGAGAGATTCAAAGTGCCGACGCCCGACCCGGCCACGCCGGACAACTTGGCCGCCTCAGTTGTCGAGATCCTCGATCACCACGGTTGGGACGGGCCATTCGGCTGTGGGCTCCCCTCCGTGATCGTCAACGGGGTGGTGCGAACAGCGGCTCATATCGACGACAGTTGGATCGGCACCAACGCAGTCAACCTCTTCACGGAGACGACCGGGCACCCGGCGTATGTGCTCAACGACACAGACGCCGCCGGGGTCGCCGAGGTGCAACTTGGGGCCGGGAAGGGCGTGGGCGGCACCATCATCTTGCTCACCTTCGGCAGCGGCATCGGCAGCGCCATGTTCCGCGACGGCATCCTGATCCCAAACTCCGAGCTCGGACACCTCGAGCTGAACGGGAGAGAAGCCGAAGAGCGGGGAGCAGCCAGGGCCATGGAACGTCTTGGCTTAACGATGGGGGAGTGGTTGGACGAGGTGAACGCTTTCTTGGCCCATGTGGAGTGGATCTTATCGCCAGACCTTCTCATCTTCGGCGGCGGTATTTCGAAACAGGCTGACGACTTCCTCCCCAGGCTCAAGAGCAGGGCGCCCCTGGTTGCAACCACCTTCCGCAACAATGCCGGGATAGTGGGGGCGGCTCTTGCCGGCCACCAGGCTTTGGCGGCTAGCTAACCGGACTGACCGACCTCGGGCTCCTCCACCACCGCCGCTCGATTATGTGCTGGCCTCCCACCTCGCGGTCATCGACCTCCCCCGGCACGAAGCCCTGCGATTCGTGAAAGGTCTCAGCGGGGATGTTGCCCAAGATGACTGTCGCCGATACCGGGAGATCGGGGGCGATGTCCTGCACCTCGTCCAGCAGGCGTTTGGCGACTCCCAGCTGGAGGTAGGTGGATCGAGTACAGATGGAGCGCAACTCGACGTGGTCTTCTTCGCGGTCTGCGATGGCGAATCCCAACAGCTCTGGGCCATCCTCGGCCACGAACAGCCCACCCATCAAGACGCTGCGCTTGAGTCGGGCCGGGGCGAACTCTGTCTCGACGAAGGCGGTGATAGCCGCAGGCTCCAAAAGCTCGGTCATGTCGCGGAAGTAATCGCCATATAGAAGGCCGGTGATCCCGGCGAGGTCATCACGCAGCGCGGCCCTGACCTGCATGGCTGCGAACCTACACGCGATAGCCACGGTGCGGGGGGGTTGCTTAGTTACCCTCGCTCGGTGGTCGATACGGTCGATGCCGAGCCCCGTATTGCTGGCGGCTTCCTAAAGGGTGCTCCTGTGTGGGTGCCGAAGATGCTGGTGACTGCCGCATTGGGCGTGGCGGTATTCATCTTCGCCTTCGGCGTCGTTCGCCAGCTTCGGACGCTGCTGATCCTGGTGTTGATTTCAGCTTTCTTGTCCACGGCCCTCGAACCCGGAGTCGCCTACCTGGCTACGCGTGGCTGGAAGCGTGGACTCGCCACCGGGTTCATGTTCATGGTGGTCATCGTGGGAGGGGGAACTTTCGTTGCTCTGATGGTGCCTCTCATTGTGGACCAGGTCATCCTCTTCGTTGACAGGCTTCCTGGATACGTCGACGATCTCGGTGAGTTCGCTGCCAGATTCGGAATCGAGTTCTCGTCAGAGCGGGTCACCGACGCTGTCACCAACATCGACCGCTCGTTGCAGGATGTTGCGGCCGACGTTGCGGGAAGCTTGTTCGGCGTAGGAAGTCGGCTGCTCAATACGTTCTTCCAGGGGCTGACCATTGCTCTGTTCACCTTCTACTTGACTGCCGAGGCGCCCAAGATCAGGAGAGGGATCGCCTCCATGCTCCCTAAGAATCGCCAGGTCGAGGTGATAAGGGTGTGGGATATCGCCATCGAGAAGACCGGTGGCTACTTCTACTCAAGGGCGCTGTTGGCCGGTATCTCGGCAGTTATCACCTGGGTGGTGCTCACCATCATCGATGTCCCGTTCCCGATCGCCCTGGCATTGTGGATGGGCGTCCTAAGCCAATTCGTTCCGGTGGTCGGGACCTATATCGGAGGAGCGCTGCCGGCGCTCATCGCGGTTCTCGAGTCGCCGATCAAGGCTCTGTGGGTCGTGATCTATGTTGCCATGTACCAACAGTTCGAGAACTACGTCTTGAGCCCTCGCATAACGGCCCGCACCATGTCGCTGCACCCGGCGGTGTCGTTCGGCTCAGCGATAGCCGGCGGCACGTTGCTTGGCGCACCAGGTGCGCTGATGGCGTTACCAGTGGCCGCGACGCTGCAGGCCTTCATATCCACCTACATCAGGCGCTACGAGCTCATAGACGACCTGCAGCACGGCAACGAGTCGAAATCTGAGCGCGAGGCAAAGGAAAGCTAGGGTCCCCTAGATCAAGGAGGTTCGTTGGTGGATGGCGCCGCGTTCGAATTGGCCGCTCGGGTTGCCGACACCGAGGCCGAACTTCAGCCTCAAGAGGCAACGGAGTTCGGCTGGCGTGAGTTCGATGGCCGCTGGCGGGATTACAGCCCAGATGGAGAAGCAGCCCGTCACCAGGCGCTCATTGGCCTGCATGGCGAGTTGAAGGCCCTGCCCGCTGCAGACGACCAGTGGCAGCAGCTGGCCGCTCGTTCGACCGACACGTACCTGTGGCGAGAACTGTGGCGTTATGAATGCGACGAAGGTGTGAGAGATCTCAACGCCATTTGGAGCCCACCACAGATCATGCGCCAGACCCTCGACATCATGACCCGATCCGACCTTCAGGGTTGGGAGGACATCGTCACTCGCTTAGCGACTCTGGGCGAGCCGCTTGAGGGATATGTCCAGACTCTCGAGATCGGCCGATCCAAGGGATTGGTCGCCTCCACCCGCCAAGTGGAAGCCATGGCGCGCGAAGCCCGCACCGTCTCGGCAGACGGGTCGCCCATGGAGGATTTCGCCGCTGAGCTGGCAGCCAGCGGGATGGGAGACCAAGACCTGAGTGACCGCCTCGATGCCGCGATCGTCAGTGCCAAGGGAGCCTTTGGGAATCTCGTGACGTACTTGGAAGGCACCTACCTGGCGGATGCTGCAGCTGAGGACGGAGTTGGCGCAGAGCGCTATGCGGGTTCCGCCGCGTACTTCCTGGCGGGAGCAGTCGACGTCGCCGAGACATACGAGTGGGGGTGGAGTCAGGTCGAGGAGCTGCGGGTTGAGATGGAGAAGGTTGGGGCAGAGATCCTGCCTAACGCCACCGTGACGGAGGTCACAGAGCTGCTCCAGATCGATCCAGATAGGGGAGTGGCAAGCCGTGACGAGTTCGTCGAGTTGATGCTGGAACGGCAACACACCGCGCTGGCCGATTTGGACGGACCGCACTTCGACGTACCAGCGCAGATCCGTGAGGTCGAAGTGAAGTTGTCACCTCCTGGCGGCTCATTGGGGGCGCACTACGTCAGTCCGAGTGAGGACTTCGCGCGCCCGGGGAGTGTTTGGTACTCGCTCGATCCCGACCAAACCTTCTTCCCTTTGTACGACGAGGTCTCAACCGCCTATCACGAGGGCTTCCCCGGCCATCACCTCCAAAGCGGCATTCAGGTGGTGTTGGCAGACAAGCTCTCGAAACTGCATCGCACGTTCATCTGGTACTCGGGATATGGCGAAGGGTGGGCGCTGTATGCCGAACGGCTAATGCGAGAGCTCGGATACCTGGAGAAGCCGGACTACGTCTTCGGGATGCTGGCTGGTGAAATGCTACGGGCGTGTCGGGTTGTGATCGACATCGGCCTCCACACGGGCCGCCAGATCCCCAGGGGCCAACCTTTCCACCCAGGAGAGGACTGGAGTTACCAAATAGCGGTGGAGATGCTGGAGTCATACGCCACCCAGAAGAATGCCTACGCACAGTCCGAGGTGACGCGTTACCTGGGCTGGCCCGGCCAGGCGATCTCATACAAGGTCGGACAGCGTCGCATCCTCGATCTGCGTGAAAAGATGAAGAAGCGCGATGGGCCCGACTTCGATCTGAAGGAGTTCCACGCCAAGGTCCTGAACTCCGGACCGGTAGGGCTGGACCACCTGTCAGAGTTGGTACTCGGTTGATGACCAAAGCTGGTTAGGAGAGGTCGCCGGCTTCCGTTCTGTCGACCAACGCCTGGGCATAGAACGAAGGCCATTCCGATTCTGGGTCCTTGCTGCGGTGCTCGTGGTCGAGGTCGACCAACTGATACACCAGCTCGCTCTTCGTGAGGGTGACTCCCAGTGCGTCGCTAAGCCCTTCCTGCAGGTGACCGGCGTACCACAGCGGCCACTCGGGATCGTCCCCGTCGGTGCCATTGAAGGCTTCGTGATGAGCCGGCCCGGCGGCCCGCAGCAGGTTTTCCACTTCTTGTCTGTCGACCATGAGTGAAGCGTAACGCAGCAGGCGTAGCCTGGGGCCATGGCCGAAATCGCCGTTGTCGGGAGCCTCAACACCGATCTCGTGGCCACGGTTGAGGCCCTTCCCTTGCCGGGAGAAACCGTCATGGCATCGAGCCTGCTCTCGAACCCAGGAGGAAAGGGAGCCAACCAAGCTGTGGCCGCTGCCCGACTAGGCCGATCGGTTGCGATGGTGGGGGCGGTGGGCGATGACGAAGCGGGGAAAGCACTCGTGGGGTCGCTTCGCTCCGACGGTGTTGCCACCCACCACATTCGCTTCGATAAGACCACTACAACGGGTGCGGCTCTCATCGCTGTCGATGCCTTGGGGGAGAACATGATCGTGGTCAGCCCCGGCGCCAACGCCACGCTCACTCCAGCAGATATCGAAGCGTCCCGCAGCGCCCTGGAGAAGGCCGTCGTCGTGTTGGTGCAGCAGGAGATCCCACCCGAGGCCGTGCGCCGTTGCGGTGAGCTCAGCGCCGGGACACTGATCCTCAACCCGGCGCCGGCTCGCGATCCAGATCCAGAACTGCTGGCGCTGACCGATGTGCTGGTGCCCAATCAATCCGAGTTGGCACGTCTGACTGGAGGGCCGGTGCCGAACTCTTTGGATGAGGTGGTGGCGCTAGCAACTTCCTTTGAGTGGCCTCGAACTCTGGTGGTCACCATGGGCGGCGATGGGGCCGTCTTGGTTGGAGCCGACTACCACTACCACGTGCCAGCACCCGAGGTCGACGTTGTCGACGCCACCGCGGCAGGCGACGCGTTCTGTGGCGCGCTGGCCGACGCCATTTCGCAAGGCCGTGACATGGAGGAGGCGGTGGAGTGGGCGG
>JAOTWH010000254.1 GCA_029863035.1 Acidimicrobiia bacterium
GTGATAACCCCGAGATGACGGTGGAGCTCATCCACCCCATCGCCATGGAAGAGGGACTTCGCTTCGCCATCCGTGAGGGTGGACGCACCGTCGGTGCCGGCCGAGTCATAAAGATCCTCGAGTAAACGAGTAACGAGGAACGGTTCCCATGGCTTCTGACAAGCGACCGGCTATCACCCTTGCCTGCGAGGAGTGCAAGCGGCGTAACTACGTCACCACCAAGAATCGATCCAACACCCAGGACCGACTCGAGATGAAGAAGTACTGCCAATGGTGCCGCCATCACACCACGCACAAGGAGAACCGCTAGCCCCGCTATAAGGGCCTAGCCTCGGTCGCAGTGGACGAACTAGTCGGGCGTCGCTATTTCGGCGTCCTCACCACCACAGCTGAACGCGTGGACGCGTTCGTCGCCGCCACCGGAGATGATGCGGCCCGCTGGAGCGACCACGCACCGCCGGGTTTTGCCGCGGCAGCACTGTTCGCAGTGGCCCCGGCCCTGCTCGACGATTTCAACCTCGAAGGCGTGCTCCACACCGAGCAGCGCTTCAATTGGGCCAGCCCCTTTTCTGTCGGTGATGAACTCGACGTAGTGGGTGAGGTGAAGAGCGTCCGTGAGCGCAGCGGCGTCGTCATGGTCGGCTTCTCCGCCGAGGCCACCAGAGCCAGCCAACCGGTAGTCAGTTCAAACTCGACGTTTCTAGTTTCTGCAACGGGGCCGGACGGCGTCGATCCAGACCCCGAGCCTGCTCCAGATGCAGCAGGCGACAACGATGGTCCCCTCCGACAGGAGCTGCCTGGCGTAGGGGAAGTACTTCCGCCGTTGCACAAATCGGCCAGTCGCACCGACCTGGTGCGATACGCCGAGGCGAGCGGTGACCTCAACCCCATCCACACCGATCACGATGCTGCGGTCGGCGCAGGGCTGTCCGGGATCATCGTCCACGGGTTGTTGATGGTGTCTTGGATAGTGCAGCAGGCCGGCCGTTTCGCCGAAGGCCCGATGCCGGTGACCGACCTCCGTGCTCGATTCAAGAACCCCTTGCGACCAGGCGTCCAGGCCGTCATCGAAGGTTCGGTTGGCGAATCGGACTCTCGAGCTGCCAAACTGGTCATGCGGCTCAGCTCCGATTCCGCTGAGCTGGTCACGGCAACCACAACCATTCGGGTAACGCCATGAGCAGCAGACAGGTCAAACACCCAGGCGACGAGGAGCTCGTTCGCCGGGCCAAGGAGGGGGACCAATCCGCCTTCGAGGCTCTGGTCAGGAACCATCAAGACGAGGTGTTCACATTGGCCATGAGGTTGGTCAGCAAGCCCGAATTAGCGGCCGACGTTTCGCAGGAGGCCTTCATCCGCGCCTGGCGCGCCCTGCCCAAGTTCCGGGGCGACGCACAGTTCGGCACTTGGCTGTATCGCATCGTCGTCAATACCGCGTGGACACTTCGCAAGAGATCACAAAGACACCAGGCCGCCCCGATCGACGAAGGCGCGCTCAACGTGAGGGATACCGGGATATCCCCCGAGCAGTGGGGAGAGGGAGCCTTGCTGCGCGTTTCCCTACAGAGAGAGCTGGACCAACTGGGCCCTGGCCAACGTGCTGTGGTAGTTATGAAGGACGTCTACGGCTACTCCCACGACGAAGTCGCCGAGGCGCTCGGCATTTCGGTGACAGCGGCCAAGGTTCGTCTTCACCGCGCCCGCAAGAGGCTGCGAGACGGTCTATTCATGGAGGCATCGTGAACGTGGGTCATATCAGCTCGCTGCGCCGCATGCCAGGTGTGGTCGACGGGCCGACCGGATCGGACGCGCACATCGCTCAATGCTTGATTTGTCAGGCCGAGTCGGCCAAGTACCGGACCCTGGTGCGCGCTTTGGCATCGCTGCGGCATCAGATCATGACGGCGCCCGACGGCTTGGTTCAAGCGGTGATGAGTGATCTGGGCCGCGCTCCGATGTCCGCCCGACGCAACAAGGCTGGTCAAGCCGCGGCGGCAGGTGTGGCGGTAGCTGTAGCCGGAGCCATAGCGGTGGCCGGTTGGCGTCGTCGCACCGCCGCCTAGAGTTCAGGCTCGACCGACAGCTCAACTGCGGAACTCTGTTTACACTGCGCCGTATACTCCCGCCGCCCCCTAGGGGTGTAGCTCAATTTGGCTAGAGCACTGGTCTCCAAAACCAGAGGTTGTGGGTTCGAGTCCCGCCACCCCTGCTAGGAGGAAAGGTGAATCGAGAGCTTCGTCGCCTCAACGAGAAGGAAGAGAAACGCCAGCGCCAGCAGCGCGCTAAGGGCGCAGCTCAGCGCGTCAAGAAAGAGCGCGTTGGGATCCGTCAATTCCTCCGTGAGGTGCGACAGGAGCTGAACCGAGTGGCCTGGCCCACTCGCCAAGAGGTCATGACCTTCACGACGGTCACTGTGATCACCACCGCCTCCCTGACCGCGATCGTGTTCGGCATGGACTTCGTCTTCAAGCAGACGATCCTCGAGCTGATCAGGAG
>JAOTWH010000062.1 GCA_029863035.1 Acidimicrobiia bacterium
GCCTCGATCTGACCTCGGAACAGCTGGCCATCAACGCATGACACCAGGGCGTCCGTGCCTCGGTCCTCGGCCTCGAGCAACACGTCGCGCAGCGATCGTCGCCGAGCTGCGGCTGCTCGGGCGGCAGCTTGTTCGGCGTCGAGTGTCTCATCCATTTGATCTCGCAGCCGTCTGCCCAGCTGCTGAAGATCGGGGTGTTTTGACGGATCCAACCGAAGCTCCTCGCTCTGCACCCCAGGTGGTATCAGATGGCAAGGACCGGAAACAGACTGTTGCCGTAGAAAGATTTCGCGACGCAGCCATGTAAGTGCTTACACGGTCGATGTGAGAGTCCCGCCTTCGTGCCCGCGCGTTAGGGGGCAAGGGAGGCGTTAACCCTCGGGCCGCTCAAGCCGGCAGAACCCCGGGAGTCGATCACGCGGTGTATCGTTGCGGAGACGGACCGACCCACATGGGAGGCGATCGTGAAGCGTGTCATCCTTGTCGTATCGTGCCTGGTGCTGCTGTTGACCGCGGCAGTGCCTGCCGCGGCGAAGCCGGTGTTCCCGGAGCTGATTCCGCTACCCACCGCGTTCCAGCCCGAGGGGATTGCCGTCGGTTCGGGGCACACGTTCTTTGCCGGGTCGCTGGCCGACGGGTCGATTGTCTCCGGCGATCTGCGGACGGGCGAGAGCCACGAGCTGGTGGCCGGAGAGGAGGGCCGGATCGCCGTCGGCATGAGCTTCGACGCCCGCAGTGGCTACTTGTTTGTGGCCGGCGGGCTGAACGGCGTCGGCCGGGTCTACGACACCGGATCTGGCTCGTTGATCGCCGAGTACCCGATGGCGAGCGGTGGGCAATTCGGCGACTTCATCAACGATGTCATCGTGACACGCACTGCGGCCTACTTCACCAACTCCTTCGCACCGGAACTCCACCGCGTGCCCCTGGGGCCGGCAGGTGACTTGATCTCGGCGACGGCCGAACCGATAGCGCTGACCGGTGACTGGGAGCAGGTGCCCGGGCCCTTCGTGTTCAACGCCAACGGTATCGAGGCGACGCCGAACGGCACGACTCTGTTTGTCGTCAACAGCACACGCGCCGCGGTGTACGCCGTCGACCCGGCGACCGGGGTCGCAACCCAACTCGACCTGGGCGGCGAGGAGATGCCTGCCGGCGATGGCCTCGTTCTGGTTGGGAAGACCCTGTACGTCGTTCAGAATCAGCTGAACCAGATCGGCGTCGTCTCTCTCGACCCGGATTCCACCGCAGGACTCGTCGGTAACCCGATCACCAGCCCGCACTTCGTGGTGCCGACAACGGCGGCTGCTTTCGGCAGCTCGCTATATGCGATCAACGCCAAGTTCGGGACGCCACCAGCAGGTACGGCCTACGAGCTGGTGCGGGTAGCGCGACCGTAGGCGGCGCCGCCGCTCCAAGAACGGAAGAAGGGCCGCTGCACCGTCGTCCGAAGTGTCGTCAGCGGCATCCGAAGCGAGACCGTCTGCGCGCATTACGCGGGGTCGTCGAGGATCGGCTGTTGTCCCAACTACAACGGAGTGGGCCTGATAGGACGGCTTTCACACCTGAAGATTCTGGAACAGTGAGGCCCGGGGGGCTCCGAAGCTCGGCCGAGCGCCGAGCATATTGAGGAGGGCAGTTCCGGCCAGCAGGACGAGGGCGAACAGCCGCGTGTGGCGAAACCACCGAACAGGCTGCGGCGGTTCGGCCGCCGTACCATCAGGCGATAGGAGCGCCCCCTCGTCGACTTGCTGCGCCGTGGTTTCCTCCCTCCACGGTCGCTTCCCTCTCAGCCAGGGTGGTCGACGCCTCTCAAGTCAGGTAGGTCATTAGTACCGGACTTGGAAGTTTCCTCCACAAGTATCCCTTGGGTTACGGCCGGCTGATGATCGCGGTGGTTCCCTCTCCGCCCGGACTGTGGTTCGCAGCGATGTCATCCGTCGGCCCGCGGCTGATGTCCGACACCGTGAAGGTGACACTCGTCACACGCCTTTCAGGTTCCCGCCCAACAATCGGGCGAGGGGGGGGCGCGAAGGGACCCCGGCCAGAGCAGGGGTCCCTCTCGTCGACGGTCTCTCTAGGGCCTGGTCACGGCATCGTTGCGATGCTCTCGTCGATGATGCCGGCCCGGATGTCCTTCAGATCGTTCTTGAGGAATCCCGGGACCTGGCGGTTGGTTTTGGCGAAGGGAGCGATATCTACCGCTCCGCTCTCCAGGTCCTCCCACACCTCGCCCCCTTGCCAAGTTCCGTCGGCTATCGCGGCCGCCTGGTTGAACACGGCCACCCCGAAGTCCTTGACCACGCTGGTGAGGATGACCCGGTCGGGGTCGCCGAACTCGTCCGCCCAGTCGAAGTCCACCCCGATCACTCGCACCGACTCACCGGCCTGCTTACGCAATTCGGCCTCGTCCAGTGATCCGTAGCCCGTCCGACCTGCCACCGGGAAGACCGTGTCGGCGCCCAGGTCGTAGAGGTCCGCGGCTATCGCCTGTCCGGCTGCTGGATCCTGGAAGTCGAAGCTGAACAGCCCCGTTTGGAGGTCGGGGTCCCACCCCAGCACCTCGACTGTGGTGCCGTATTGGGCGTTGTAGTAGTGGACTCCCAGCGCGTAGCCATCCATGAAGATGGTCACGGCGGGTATTGGCAGCCCGCCGAACACGCCCACCTCGCCGGTCTCACTGATCCCGGCCGCGATATAGCCGGCGAGGAACGCCGACTGGTCGGACCGGAATTGCACCTCGGCAACGTTGGGATAGGCGCCGAAGAAGGTGAAATCGATCACCGCGAACTGCTGATCCGGGTTGCCATCAATGAACGGCTCCATCAGGCCCGCCACTATGAACGCGATGCCGATGATGAGATCGCAACCGCCGGTGACGAAAGCATCGATGTTGGCTAAGACCTCAGCCTCGGTGTCGGCGTCGAGCGTTACGACCTCGACGTGCAGTTTGGCTTCCGCCTGCTTGGCGCCCGCTGCTGCAGACTCCCTGAACGGGTCCTCGCCGCCGCCGATGTCGTTGACGATGCAGACCTTGCCGTTGACTCCGTGACCTGCCGACGCCGGTGTGACTCCCACCGCGCTGAGCAACGCCAACGCCACCAGGATCGCTAACCATCTCCGTTTGCTCATTATGTGCACCTCTCCTCTACTAGTGCGGTGGCCGCGATGGCGGCCGCTCTTTCCTTTCGGCCTCTATGGCGCCGGCACCAACTCGCCGCCGACGACTGTGAGGATCACGAAGCCGGTCGCTCCGCAATCTCCCAACGGATCGCAGGTGATCGTTCCCGTCAGGCCCTCGAATCCCGCGGTGGCGAACAGCGCGTCGCGGAGCGCCTGGCGTCCGATGTGCAAGGTTCCGGCGCCGTCGACGATGCCCACCCCTTCGATGGCTTCCAAGATGACATTGGTGGCATCGAAGGCAAATGCGCTGAACAACGTCAGCGGGTCCTCACCGAACTCGTCGAGGTAGGCGGCGGCAAAGGCGGCGTACTCGGGCGTTTCGGTGAACGCCGGGTCCCCAACGGTGAACAGCATGCCCTCGGTGTCGTCGCCCACGCCGTCCACGAACGCTTGAGGGGCCAAGCCGTCGCTAGCCGCCAACACCGTTTCGTCGAGCGCCGGTGTCGCCCGAGCTTCGGTCACGATCGCCGAGCCAAGCGGCTCATAGACAGGGAAGTACAAGACGTCGGGCACTCCGGCGCCAACGACCGCCGCGACGACAGCTGCGACGTCGCTGCCATCCGGTTCGGCCACCTCGAAGGCCAGGTTGCTGCCCCCAAGCGCTTCGAACGCCTCAACGAACGCTTCGCCCAGACCCTGTGTGTACCCGATCTCGTCCGGTTGCACAATGACCGCCGACGTCGTCGCACCCTCACCGCTCGCGAACGCGGCCATGGCGCCGGCTTGATCGACATCGTTTGCTGCCACCCGCAGATAGCCGGCAGCGTGGGTATCGGGGGCCGTCAAGACTGGCGCGGTGTTTGAAGGTGACACCATGCTCAAGCCGGCGTCCGAGATGATGGGTGCCGCCCTGGTAGCGGCGCCCGAGCAGGTGGTGCCTATGACTGCCGTGATGGTCGGATCGGCCACGATGGCGTTGGCCGCCGTTTCCCCTCCTTCGGGGTTGCACTTCGAATCCTCATTGCGCAACTCGATGGCGTGGCCCAGCACCGGCCCAGCGGCATCCAGGGCGATCTTCACTGCCCGCAGCTCGTCGACGCCGAGGAAGCTGACATCACCGCTCGTCGCGAGAGCCGTGGCGAGACGGAGCGGGTTCTCCTCGGCGTAGCTCACACATCCGAGCGGATCGCGACAAACGAACGCTCCCGTCTGTACCAAGCGGATGCAGTCGCCCTGGTTTCGGAACCCGGCGTTTGGGAAGTCTTGCCACCCTCCCTTCTTGCACTCGGCCTTGGTGGTCGGCTGAGCCGGGTCGGCTCCCACCGCCAGCGACACCGGTACCAACGCCGCAATCAATGAGACAACTAGAAATGCCGAATACCTTCGCATTGTGGACCTCCCTCTCCCCAGGCTCCGCCTGCGGCCCCCCAAGATCCTGAGGGGCACAGCGAACCGATGCCAATCATGAAGCGCTATACCACGCGTAGTGCACACCATTCCCGGCCGTTGCTGTGGTGACCAGAGTCGAATGGCACAATGCGCGTTCGCCGAGCAGGCGGCATCCAACCCGTGATTCGGCCACACCGGCGCAGCCGAAGAGGCTGCGGACTGGTCGTAACGGCTGGTCGGCGCTCCACCTGCGTGGAAAGTGTTAATGGTGGTATCTTGACTCCCAAGCGCCGCGGAGTAGGGGACCCCGGGGGCTATATCTGAGGTTTCCCAAACAAATGCGACGATTCCCAATTCCCATCGCCCTGATGCTCGTGGTTGCGGTCCTCGCTGGGCCCGTGGCGGCAGAGGTGACCCCTGCCGACCTCGAAGATGCCAAGGCCGAGCTGCGCCGGGTGTCGAATGATCTGTCTGGCGCCGCCGCCGAGTACGAGGAAGCGTTCCATTCCGAAGAAGAACTGCAGTCAGAGCTCGATTCCTTGCTGTTGACGATCGCCAATCAGGAGCGGCAGTTGGCCTCCGCTCGTGAAGACGGTCGTGCGGTCGTTATCGAGCTGTACAAGGCGGGCGGTGCCGCCGCGTTCGCCGAGTTCCTCACCGCCGAGAGCTTCGAGGACATTCCGGCCCAGCTGGCATACCTCGATGTGGTGACTCAGTCAGAGCAATCGGTGCTCAACCACTTGGCGTCGGTGGAGCGCAGCTACCGACAGCAACAAGATCAGCTTGATGCTGCCGTGGCGGAACAGGGACGGGTGCGCAGTGAGCTCGAATCGCTGCAGCAATCGATTCTGGCCGAGCTGGATCGAGCTAACGCCGAGTACCAGGTGATCTACGCCGAGTGGGAGGCTCAGGAGGAAGCTCGACGCCAGCGAGAGGCAGCAGCGGCCCGCATCGCCGCAGCAGAGGCAGCAGCGGCGGCAGCTGCAGCCGCTGCCGCGGCAGAGGCGGCCGCCGCCGCCGCAGCCGCTACCTCGACCACGACGACGACCACCACAGTGGCCGAGGAAGAAGACGACACCACCACGACCACCGCCGGGGAGGGTGACGACACCGCCACCACCACCACCACCACCACCACGACAGTTCCTCCGGCAAGCTCGGGCGGCAGAACCTGCCCCGTCAACGGCGCCACCACCTTCACCGACTCCTACGGAGCGCCACGCCCCGGTGGGCGCAGCCACAAGGGCGTAGACATGATGGCGTCGCGCGGTACCCCGCTCGTTGCCATCGAGACCGGGACGCTTACTCGCAAATCGAGCAGCTCGGCCGGCGGCATCTCGCTGTACATGAAGGGCAACAGCGGGGATACCTACTACTACGCCCACCTCGACGGATACGCCTCTGGTATCTCAGACGGCATGGCCCTAACCGTGGGCCAGCTCATCGGATATGTCGGCAGCACCGGCAATGCCTCCTATTCGGCGCCGCACCTTCACTTCGAGCATCAGGGCGGCAGCGTCAACCCCTACCCGTTGGTCAAGGCCCTCTGCGGTTGAGCGAGGACCGCCCGGCGCGGATCCTCAAGTTCCTCCAACAGTTCGCCGGGGTCACAGCGACGAAACCGGAGTTGTTTGCGCACCTGACCCTGGCCGTTGGTGCACCACCACGGCGAGTGGATGGAGTGGGGCACCCCGATCCACCACCCCTGATTACGGCTTGATCATCAAGCCCTGACCGGTGGGGAGCGGCAGCACCGACACGCCGTGGTCCGCCGCGAACTTGTCGAAGGCCCGCTTCTGTTCGATGTGGCGTTCCCATCCGTAGTCGTCCAACACCACCACCGCCCCCGGCGCCAGCCGCGGCCAGAAGGCTTCGGCTGCCGCGATCTCGGGGGCGACGTTGTTGAGGTCGAGCGACAGGAAGGCGATCTGGTCGCTTGGTACCTGCGGCAGCGTGTCTGGAATGCGGCCGCGTACCAGTTGGACGTTGGGATAAGGGGCAAAGGTCCGTTGCACCGCGTCGAAGCTGTCGCCGTAGTCGTACTCCAACACGCCGTGGCTCTTCTCCGCCTCCGACACCAGCTCGGTAGGAATGCCCGAAAAGGTGTCGAGCAGATAGAACTTGCGATCGAGCGAGGCGAAGTCGAGGTAGTTGGAGATGGCTGCGGCGTATCCACCGCGGTTGACCCCACACTCCACGAAGTCGCCCTCTAGTCCCAGGCCGCGCTCGGCAGCCCAGAGGCAAATGTAGGTTCGCCAATGCAAGCTGCTGTCATGCCACGAGCCCGTTGCCTCCCCGGCGGCGTAGGCCTCCAAGAAGCGGGGCGAGCTCATGAAGTCGACGTTGTGGATAGTGGCCAGCCCGTCCTCGAAATAGCTCCAGTTGGTTGCCTCGCCGGTGTTGGCCACCGGCTTTTCCAAGTAGGCCCGCGACGCGCCGCTCTGGCGTGAGATCTGGAAGTCCGCCAGGCGGAACCGGCCGGGGCTGGCTATCGGATCGAACCGGAGTAACCTGGTGCCCACCGGAAGCGTCAGCTTGAGCGAGCGGAGGTTGTGCTCGTGGTCGCGTTGCAGGCCTCGGAACACGACCGAGGCTTCCTCGCTGAACTGTCCGTTATCGCCTGCGTGGTAGATGATGAGGGGCTGGCGGGGCGGCGTACCTTCCACCACAGCGTCTAGCCGAAGGACGTATTTGCCTGCATCGAACTCGCCGCTACACATGAACCATGGGTCGTTGCCGATGGAAGCCCACATCCCGCCTTCGTCCGCGCGGAGGTCGGCGTTGGGCTCCAGATCGGAGAGCGTCACTAGGGCGTCTGCTGCGGTAGCTGCGGCGGGCACCGGTGTGGCAATGGCGACGGGTTGAGCTCGGGCTGCGTCGGTCCGCTGCCAGTACCTACCCGTCCAGTCGATCTCGATGAGAGGGTCGTGGATCCCGTGCTCTTCTCTGTAGTCCTCTATTGCGGCTGCGCAACCTCGCACGGCGCCATAGTCGTCGACGATGACGAAGCCTCCAACAGATAGCTTCGGGTACAGGGCGTTCAGCGCATCCATCGTGGATGAGTACATGTCGCCATCCAGCCGCAGCACCGCTAGCTGCTCGATGGGGGCGTTGGGCAGGGTGTCGGCGAACCAGCCCTCCAGGAACCTGACCTGGTCGTCGAGTAGTTCGTAGCGCCGGAACAGGTCCTCGACGTCAGCCCGCGTTACCCGCAAGTCCTCGAAGGTGTAGTGCTCGTCGCCGATGTCTTCTGGGTAGGCCTCCTCGTCGGGCGGCGGCAGGCCCTCGAACGAATCGGCGCAGTAGACGAAACGATCGGTAACGCCGTGGACCGCAAGGATCGCTCTCATATAGATGCAGGCCCCGCCCCGCCAGATGCCGGTTTCGATGAAGTCGCCCGGGACGTCGTCTGCCAGCGCCTGCTCCACCAGGGTGCGCAGGTTGCGCATCCTGAGGTGCCCGATCATCGAGGCAGCGGTGCTCGGCCAGTCGCGGCCTTCCTGGCGCAGACTGGCCTGGTAGGCGCCCTGCAACGGGGGGTCGTCGAACAGGGTCCCGGTCAGGGTCTTCTCCAGAAGGTCGAGGTATTGCTTTCCGGCGGCGGTCGTGTCGGTCATGAAGCCGAAAGGTAGCCATGGCTACGACATGCGACGCGACCAGTGCCGAGTCATAGACTCGATCTCGCTCTGAGTTATCGAGGAGACTCGCTGTGAAAACCGGGATCTTGGGGATGGGCGCCTACCTGCCCGAGCGGATCATGACCAACGACGACTGGGCCGAGTTCGTCGACACCTCGGACGAGTGGATCACCAGCCGCACCGGCATCAAGACCCGCCGCATCGCGGCCGAGGACCAATCGACCGCCGATCTGGCGACGGCGGCCGCCGAGGATGCGCTGAAGGATGCGGGCCTCACGGCGGGTGATCTCGACGAGATCATCGTGGCCACCGACACCCCCGAGATGTACTCGCCGGACACGGCCTCCTTCGTCCAACAGCGGCTGGGGGCGGGCCCCATCGCCTCCTACGACCTGGGTGGCAGCGGCTGCGCCGGATGGGTCATGGGACTCGACATCGCCCGCAGCAGGGCCACCGACAACCGCAAGATCATGGTGATCGGGGTGGAGGTCATCACCAAGCTGATGAACTGGGACGAGCGCGAGACCTGCGTGCTGTTCGGCGACGCCGCGGCGGCGGCGGTGGTGGGTACCGGCCCCGAGGCCGCCGAGGTGCTGGCAGCAACAATGGGCACCGACGGCACCCAGACAGACATCCTGGGGATGCCCCTGGGGGGAGCGCGTGAATACTTCAACGCCAGCCATCTCGAAACCAACGCCCACCGCCACATCGTGATGAACGGTCGTGAGGTGTTCAAGAACGCGGTGCGGCGGATGGGCGAAGCTTCCCAGCAGGTGATGGACAAGGCGGGGGTCGGCATCGACGATGTCGATCTGGTGATTCCGCACCAAGCCAACAAGCGCATCATCGACGCGGTGCAAAAGGGCATGGGTCTGTCCGACGACCAGCTCTACATCAACGTGCAGGACTACGGCAATACCGGCTCGGCCTCGGTGCCGTTGGCTCTGTGGGAGGCTCGTAGCAAGGGCATTGTGAGGCCGGGCGACCTAGTGCTGCTCACCGCATTCGGGGCCGGCTTCCACTGGGCGGCGGCCCTCGTCAGGTTCTGACTCTCCGCCCATGACCCCGGAGAGACGCAAGACGCCTTTCGGCATCGCCAACCTGGCCGGCCTCTTGGCCGGTCTGTGGGTGGTGCTGGCCTTCATCCGCCCCGAATCGACCTTCCACCTGGCACCGATCCTGGTGGGGGTCGGCTTCCCACTTGGCCATCGGCTTCGGATTAGGCAGCCATTGACCGCCGGTCAGGCCATCGCCACCGGCATCGGCTCCGCCATCAACCTTGCCATCGCTATCGGCATCCTGACCTGGGCCGACAAGCTGCGAGGGCCGTCGCTGTTGTCGTTCGGCGGAGCGATCACGGAGGCCGTGGTGTTCGGTGCCGTGTCCGCGGTGGTGGGTGCGGTGTTCGCCGCACTGCCCGTCCGTCTTCCGGACGACGAGACCTCTTAGCCGCGCAGCGGTTCGATCAGCTCCGGGAGGTTGTTCTTGACGCTGTTCACCAGCGTCGACACGGCGTGCTCGGCCAGCGGCACAGCTTTCCTTCCGGCCAACAACTTGTGAACTTGGTCGGGGTCCTGGAGGTCGAGGTCGAGCCACCCGTCCCACAGGGCAGGCTCGAGGATCACCGGCATCCTGTCGTGCAGCGGCTTGACGGTGGCGTCGGGCGGTCCGGTGAGGATGGTGCAGGTTCGCACCTTCTCCTCGGTCTCGGGGTCCTTCCAGGTCGCCCATAGCCCGGCGAAGGCGATGGGACCGTCGTCGTCGGCGTGGATGAAGTGGGGCAGCTTGCCCTTGTCTTCGCCGAGGCGCTCCCACTCGTAGAAGCCGTCGGCGGGGATGAGGCATCGCTTGGTGGCGAAGGAGTCCTTGAAGGATGCCTTCTGTGCCACTGTCTCGATGCGGGCGTTGATGTGGCGGGCTGCCTGGCGGCGGTCCTTGGAGAACCAGGGGAGCAAGCCCCAGCGGAACACGCCAAGCTGCCGTTCGTCGTCGTATTCGGCCACGGCATACACAGGATCGGTGGGGGCGACGTTGTAGTTGGGTTCCAGCGCTTCGGTCTTGATGGCGTCGACGCCGAACCAATCGGCATAGGCAGATGGGCTCTGGGTGAGGGCGTATCGACCACACATGGCTAGGGCACCTGCTCCCTGATGAGATCTGACTCGGCGTCCTCGGCGCGTGCCAGCACCACGAACGGAACCGCAGCAAGTGCCACCACCGAGCTGATCACGTAACTGACCGAGTAGCTCCACACATCGGCGGCTCGGCCCAGGGCGGGTTGGATGCCAACGCCGCCTGCCGAGCTCATCAGAGCATCGAAGGACAGCACGGTCGCCCGCTGCTCGGATGGGATGATCCCGTTCAGATAGGCCTGGCGCACCGGCATGCTCATCGCAAAGGTCAGTGACCAGAGCACCAACAACACGATGGCGACCCAGAAGTTGCTGGTGAGACCGATGGCCGCCAACACCACCACGCTGATCACCGAGGTCAGGATGAGTATGTGGGTGCGGCGCTCGAACAGCCGGCGAACTCGGGTTACCAGTAGCCCGCCGACGATCTGGGCTCCGGCCACTATGGCTGCGGCGAGACCGGCGATGGCGAAGGCACTTTCATCGCCATACAGCTCTAGCAGGTAGGGCTGCATGGCGTAGAAGGCGTAGATGCCAACTCCGCCGGTGAAGGGGGCAGCCAACATCAGCCAACGGATGGGCCTCTTACGCCACCCGTTGTCGATGGAGGCTTTCAGAACCTTTTTGACCTCCTTTATTGGCCCGGTGCCCCTAACTGGGCTGAAGCCGAGGTCCTTCATCATCAGGAAAGCAGTCACGAAGGTGAGTCCGAGCAACACCGCCCGCAGGAGGTAGGGGACGCCAAGGTTGGTGAACTGAG
>JAOTWH010000255.1 GCA_029863035.1 Acidimicrobiia bacterium
GCCGAGGCGGCCGCATTGGCCGCCCAGGCATCGGAGCCCGAGACCAACGTGCGTGGTACTGCCGAATGGAAACGAGAGATAGTGAGCGTCTACACCCGCCGCGGCCTGGAGCAGTCTCTGGCACTGGCCCAGGGCTAGGAGGAATAACCATGGAGATCACTACGAACATCAACGGCACCGATTACAGCGCCGACGTCGAACCCCGCACCCTGCTGGTCGACTTCATCCGCCGCCAAGGGCTAACCGGAACACACATCGGGTGCGACACCACCAGCTGTGGCGCCTGCACCGTGCTGGTGGACGGGACACCCATGAAGTCGTGCACCATGTTCGCCGTTCAGGCCAACAACGCCAGCCTGCGCACCGTCGAAGGGCTCAAGGCCAACGGCGAGCTGCATCCCGTCCAGGTGGCCTTCAAGGAGATGCACGGCCTGCAATGCGGTTTCTGTACGCCGGGAATGATGATGACCAGCGTTTCCCTGTTAGAGAACAACCCCGATCCCACCGAGGACGATGTGCGCTGGGCTATCAGCGGCCAGATCTGTCGCTGCACCGGCTACGTCAACATCGTCAAGTCCGTCCAGCATGCCGGCCAACTGATCCGCGAAGCGTGAGGAAGCGAAAATGACAACAACCGACACGACTCTTAACACACCACCGGAGATCGGCGGCATCGGCCATTCCGTGAGGCGCAACGAGGACGACCGATTCCTCCAAGGAGCGGGCAACTACCTCGATGACATCGTGCTCCCCGGCATGCTGCACATGGCGATCCTGCGCAGCCCGGTGGCCCACGCCAACCTGGTATCCATCAACTCGGACGAGGCCATGGCCGTGCCCGGAGTGGTCGCGGTAGTCACCGGCGAGCTGATGGCGCAGCACAACCTGGCGTGGATGCCCACCCTGTCTGGCGATACCCAAGCGGTGCTCGCCACCGACAAGGTGCGCTTCCAGGGCCAAGAGGTGGCCGCGGTGATCGCCACCGACCCCTACACCGCCCGTGATGCGGTGGCGCTCATCGATGTCGAATACGACGAGCTGCCTCCCATCATCAACCCCCAGGCCGCCATGGCAGAAGGGGCACCGATCATCCGGACCGACAAGGAGGACCAGAAAGACAACCTGGTCTACGAGTGGGAGGCCGGCGACAAGGACCTCACCGACCGCGCCTTTGCCGACGCCGACAAGATCGTCACCATCGACAGCCATTACCCCCGCTCTCATCCCGCTCCACTGGAGACCTGTGGAATAGTGGCCGACATCAACCCGGCCACCGGCCATGTGACCCTTTACATGACGTCGCAAGCGCCCCATGCCCATCGCACGCTGTTCGCCATCGTCACGGGCCTGCCGGAGCAGAATATCCGTGTCGTCTCCCCCGACATCGGCGGAGGATTCGGCAACAAAGTGCCCATCTATCCCGGCTACGTCATCGCCACCGCGGCGTCGCTGCTCATCGGCAAGCCGGTGAAGTGGGTGGAGTCGCGCACTGAGAACCTCATCTCTACCGGGTTCGCCCGCGACTACTACATGCACGGCGAGCTGGCTGTGAACAACGACGGCAAGATCCTGGGACTGCGGGCCGACATCTGGTCAGATCAGGGCGCCTTCTACGCCGACGCCCAGCCCACCAAGTTCCGGGCCGGGCTGTTCCACATCGTCACCGGGTCGTATGACTATCCGGCGGCTCATGTCACCGCCAAGGGCGCCTACACCAACAAGGCTCCAGGAGGGGTGGCCTATCGCTGCTCGTTCCGGGTGACCGAGGCTTCGTATCTCATCGAGCGGCTGGTGCAGAGCGCGGCCTATGAGCTTGATATGGACCCGGCCGACTTCCGCATGAAGAACTTCATCAAGCCGGAGGACTTCCCCTATCACTCGCCAACCGGATTCGTCTATGACTCCGGCGACTACCACGCTGCCCTGCAAAAGGCCATGGGCATCGTCGATTACGAGAAGCTGCGCAAGGAGCAGTTGCAGGCACGTAGCGAAGGGCGACTGCTAGGCATCGGCATAGCCAGCTTCACCGAGGTAGTCGGAGCTGGCCCCTCCAAGGATTACGACATCGCCGGACTCAAGATGTTCGATTCCGCCGAGCTGCGGGTGCATCCCACCGGCAAGGCGATCCTCAAACTGGGAGTCAAGGCCCAGGGGCAAGGCCACGAGACAACCTTCGCCCAGATAGTGGCCGAGGAGCTGGGCATCCCGGCTACCGACGTCAAGGTGGTGGAGGGCGACACCGACAACACGCCATAC
Organism: Acidimicrobiia bacterium; assembly: GCA_029863035.1. Next base: position 2,257 of record JAOTWH010000255.1, read on the forward strand.
GGCCTTGGCACTTACGCCTCGCGCAGCACCCCGGTGGCGGGGGCGGCCACCGCGGTAATAGCACGCAAGCTGCGAGAGAAGGCGCGCCGCATCGCGGCCCACTTGCTGGAGGCGGCCCCCGACGACCTGGAATGGGAGCCCGGCAAGTTCTCGGTGAAGGGCTCGCCTGACCAATCGGTCACCATCCAGGACATTGCCTTCGCCGCCTACACCAACCCATCAG
>JAOTWH010000256.1 GCA_029863035.1 Acidimicrobiia bacterium
CCAAAGCGGGCTACGACCACAACCCCCTCGAGGATGGCAGCCTCGACATGTACACGGTCCTGAGCGCCCCGATGGAGGAGCTAACCAAAGAGGCTGTCGCCGGTACCGGGGTGAAGGGTCGCGCCGTTCTGCGTTCGAAGAACTTCTTCGCCCTCGGCCTGGTGTCTTGGGTCTTCGGCAGGCCGCTGGACACGACCGAGGAGTGGGTGACGAAGAAGTTCACTACCGCCCCTGAGGTCGGGGCCGCCAATATCGCCGCTCTCAAGGCCGGTTACAACTACGGCATCACCACGGAGGCTTTCCAACACACCTACGACGTGAAGCCGGCGAAGCTCCCCGCCGGCACTTACACCAACATCACGGGCAACCAGGCTCTGGCATGGGGCATCGTGGCCGCTGGGCAGATGGCCAAGTTGCCGGTCTTTTACGGTTCCTACCCCATCACGCCCGCCTCGAGCATCCTCGAAGAGCTGTCCCGCCACAAGAACTTCGGCGTCAAGACGTTCCAGGCAGAAGATGAGATCTCAGCGGTGGGCGCCGCCGTTGGCGCGGCATTCGCCGGCCATTTGGCAGCCACCGGCACCAGCGGTCCGGGGCTTGCTCTCAAGTCTGAGACCATCAGCCTGGCCTTCATGCTCGAGCTTCCCCTGCTCGTCGTCAATGTGCAACGGGGAGGCCCCTCCACCGGGTTGCCAACCAAGACCGAGCAATCAGATCTGCTGTTCGCCATGTATGGCCGCCATGGTGAGGCACCGTTACCCATCGTTTCCGTCTCCAGCCCTTCCGACGCCTTCGACGGAGCACTCGAGGCAGCACGCATCGCACTCAAGTACATGACTCCGGTCATATTGCTGTCGGACGGTTACATCGCCAATAGCTCGGAACCGTGGTTGCTCCCCGACGTGAGTTCACTCGCCGACATAAGTGTGCCCTTCACCACCCAGGCGCAGGAGGGTGACACTTTCCTGCCGTACCTGCGTGATCCAGCCACCCTGGCCCGTCCTTGGGCGATTCCAGGCACTCCCGGACTTGAGCATCGCATCGGTGGGCTCGAGAAAGAGCAGTTCACGGGCAACGTGTCCTACGAACCCATGAACCATGAGCTGATGACCAATATCCGGGCCGACAAGCTGGCCAAGATCGCAGGAGACATCCCCGGAGTAGACCTTGACGACGAAGAGGGGGCTGAGCTGTTGATGGTCAGCTGGGGTTCGACCTACGCCGCCGTTAGGGCGGGCGTGCGCAACGCCCGACGCGATGGGCACAAAGTGGCCCACGCTCATCTGCGTCACATCAACCCCTTCCCACCGAACTTGGGCGAAGTGCTGGCGCGGTTCCCCAAGATCGTGGTGCCGGAACTGAACAGCGGACAGTTGAACCGCCTGCTGCGCGCCGAGTACCTCGTCACCGTCGAGAGCTATCCCAAGGTGCGAGGGCTTCCGTTCAAGACATCTGAGATAGAAGCCAAGATCAAGCAGGTGCTGGCCGATGAGTGAGCGCGCCGACTTCCAGACCGACCAAGAGGTGCGTTGGTGCCCGGGGTGTGGGGACTACACCATCTTGGCCGCCGTCCAGAACTTCCTGGCGGGACTCGACATCGACCGAGAGAACATCGTGTTCGTTTCTGGCATCGGATGTGCTTCTCGGTTCCCGTACTACATGAACACATACGGCCTGCACAGCATCCACGGGCGGGCGCCCGCCATCGCCAGCGGCATCGCATCGGCCAACCCCGACTTGAGCGTATGGGTTGTCAGCGGAGACGGTGACGCACTCTCGATCGGCGGTAACCACATCATCCACGCGATGCGGCGCAACGTGAACATCAAGGTTCTCCTCTTCAACAACCAGATCTACGGTCTCACCAAAGGCCAGTACTCGCCAACGAGTGAGGTGGGCAAGATCACGAAGTCTTCTCCGATGGGAGTCATCGATTACCCGTTCAACCCGGTGAGTCTGGCCCTCGGGGCGGATGCCACCTTCGTGGCACGAACCATCGATATGGACCGCGACCACACCACAGCGATGCTCGAAGCCGCCTACGCCCACAAGGGTGCTGCCTTCATAGAGATCTATCAGAACTGCAATGTCTTCAACGACAAGGCGTTCAACGCTCTGACCGGGCGCGAGGAACGAGACGACAACCGCATCAACCTGGAGCACGGCAAGCCGATCCTGTTCGGTCCCGATGACGCTAAGGGCGTAGTCATCGAGGGAGGGGCAGCTCATATCGTCGATGTTGCCGAGGCAGGACTGGATGCCATCCACGTTCACGATGCCACCAACCCCGACCCGGCGCCGGCGTTCGCTCTCTCCAGGTTGTCCCATACCCCGCTAGGTCCGACCCCAGTCGGGTTGTTCCGATCGGTCGAGCGACCGTCGTACGAGTCAGAGATGGCCATGCAATTGTCTGCCGCTGAATCTGCCAAAGGGCCGGGTGATCTAACCCAGCTGCTGACGTCAGTCGGCACCTG
>JAOTWH010000063.1 GCA_029863035.1 Acidimicrobiia bacterium
TGGTTGACTTCTGGGCCGAATGGTGTGGGCCGTGCCGCATGATCGCTCCGGTGCTCGACGAGGTCGCTACCGATCACAGCGACAAGATCACCATCGCCAAGCTCAACGTCGACGAGAACCCCCAGTCGGCCATGAACCACGACGTGATGAGCATCCCCACCCTGATCGTTTTCCAGGATGGCGTTGAGAAGAAGAGGATCGTCGGAGCCAGGCCCAAAGCGGCACTGCTCGACGAACTCAACGAGTACATCACCGCCTAAGTCGCCCCACATGGGCGACTTTTGTGCCACGATAAGCCCGTGAGGCTCTATCGATTCGGCGCGACCGGAGAGGCCGTGCGAGACATCCAGGCGCGGCTACAGCGGATCGGTTTCGATTGTGCCCAAGATCCAGAGGCCGAGTACCGCGCCGCTACCGAATCTGCCGTGAGGAGATTCCAGGACTCCCGCGGACTTGCCCCAGATGGCATCGTCGGCCCAGAGACCTGGCGAGCACTGGTCGAGTCTGGCTACCGGTTGGGCGGGCGATTGCTGTACCACCGTCTGCCGATGATGCGGGGCGATGACGTCGCCGAACTACAACGGATCCTCAACTCCCTTGGATTTGATGCAGGCAAGGTGGATTCCATCTTCGGGCCAAACACCCTGGCCGCCGTGTTGGAGTTCGAGCAGAATCGTGGCCTGGCAGAAGATGGAATATGCGGGCCGGTGGTCGCTTCTGAACTGAACTTCATGAAACGCGCCACCGACAAGGGTGGACGAGAAGCCGTGCGGGAACGACAGTGGCTACGCGGGCTCCCCGATTCCATCGCCGGTCACCGCATCTTGGTCGATGCGTCGTGTCGCGACGCGACCGAATCTGAGGCTGCATGGAAGGCGGCCGCGGCGTGCTCCGTGGAACTGCGAGAGATGGGTGCGACGCCGGTACTGACCAGATCGATCGATGCCACACCTTCGGAACGGATCCGGGCTCGACGCGCTAACAGGGCAGAGGTTGACCTGGTGGTGTCTTTCATGGAAGGAAGAGACCAACCCGGGGTGTTCTATTTCCGAAGCGAGCACTCCGCCAGCGAAGTCGGCGAAGTACTAGCCCATGAGATCGCCGGACGGTTGGGAATGAAGGTTGGAGGCATGGCAACCCCCATGCTGAAAGAGACGAGGCCGGTAGCAGTGGTGGTGGCAGCACCCCTGCTCGATGAGAAGGTAGGAAGAGAAACCGGTCAGGCGCTTCAGGTCCTGTTCACCGGCGCGGCCGAGTAGCCGCAGAGCTCGTAGAGGTTCGGTCGTCTCAGCCCATCAGGCGGCGGTAGATCTCCTCGAGGCTATTCAGGTCACGGAACCGAATCGTCAGCTTGCCGCCGCGCGCGCCGTAATCGATCTTCACCGGGGTTGCCAAATGCTCGGCCAAACGAGCCTCCAATTCCAGGACCTCGGCAGGGCGTGACCGGCGCGTCCGGCGCGGTTTGGCGACATCGTCACTCGCACCCATGCGAGATCTCACAGCATCCTCTACCTGTCGCACCGACCAACCCTCATCCACTGCACGCTCCGCTATGTAGGTGGCGTACTTGGCGTCTTCGAGCCCGGCCAGCGCCCGGCCGTGACCGGCGCTGAGCTCACCACGATCTAGCAGACCCTGAACCGAGGGTGGCAGAGTCAGCAGTCTTAGCGAATTCGTCAATGCTGACCTGCTTTTTCCCACCCTGGAGCTGGCTTGTTCATGGGTCAATCCATAATCATCCAGAAGTTGTCTGTAGGCCGCAGCCTCCTCCAGTGGGGTGAGATCCTCCCGCTGGATATTCTCGATGAGGGCCTCGGTGAGGTTGGAAACGTCCTCACCCTCGCGCACTACAACTGCAATCTCGTCGAGCCCGGCCATGCGAGCTGCCCGCCACCGGCGCTCGCCGGCGACTAGAACGTACCCGGTATCTCCGTCGCCGCGTACGACGATGGGTTGGAGCACACCGACCTCGCGGATCGACGCAGCCATCCCCTCGAGGGCGTCATCATCGAAGTGACTCCTTGGCTGTTGTGGGTTGGGTGAGATGCGATCGAGCGGAACCACCGTGTAGCCCCTATCGGGGCGTTCCACGGGGATCAGCGACTCGAGTCCCTTACCCAACCCCGGCTTCTTGGCGGCCATGCCTCCTCCTGAACTCTCGACCCAACTCTCTGTACGCGATGGCACCCCGGCTCATCGGATCCAAGACTTCGATCGGCTGACCATGCGATGGCGCTTCTGACAGTCGGACCGTGCGCGGAATGACCGTCCTATACGCGGTATCGGTGAAGTGTTCGCGCACTTGACTTACCACTTCCTGGGAAAGAGTGGTTCGTGCGTCGTACATGGTCATTACAATACCTTCAATCTCGAGTTGAGGGTTGAGGTTCTGTTGTACCAACCTTACGTTCTTAACCAATTGGCTAACTCCTTCCAGTGCGTAGTACTCACACTGGATCGGAATGAAGACTTCGTGGGCAGCCGACAGCGCATTGATCGTCAATAGACCCAGCGAAGGTGGGCAATCGATAATGATGAAATCGTAATCGGCGGAAGCCGGAACCAAGGCGTTTTTCAATCGCTGCTCCCGAGAGAACATCGAAACCAGCTCTATCTCGGCCCCAGCGAGGTCGATGCTGGACGGCACGACATACAAATTCCTAATGCTGGTCGGCTCAACTACGTCCTCGATGGGTGTCTCCCCCACCACGATGTCATAGGTACTGCGAACCACCGATGCCTTGTCGACACCTAACCCCGAGGTGGCGTTGGCTTGCGGATCCAGGTCTACCACCAGCACGCGCTCTCCCTGGAAGGCGAGGGCGGCGCCCAAGTTGATCGAGGTAGTTGATTTCCCTACCCCGCCCTTTTGGTTGGCGATGGCAACGACCGTCGCTCCCTCATTCATCCTTGGCGTCATCTGTTCCACTGCGCCGCATGATAAGGAGCCAGGCACCGCCGTCAAGAGCCTCATTGGGAACTTCCCTCAACTCGGCATCAAGGCCCAGGGCTTGGGCCACCCCTATCAGCTCTTCGGCCCGTTGTGGCCGATCCGGACGAGTTGACAGCCCAAGCACCGAGGTGCCGTCATCGGCCAACAGCTTGGAGGTGAGACCCACTGCCTCGGGCGCACTCACTGCTCCCCGATAGGTCATGGCGTGCCAATGATCGTCAGCCACCGAGTGAATGTCGGCCTGCTCAATAACGACGTTGGTGAGTTCCAGGATCCCAACGATGCGATGCAACAGGGTTATTCGCCGGCCGCCCCTATCAAGCAACGTCACTGTGGTGTCCGGAAGAGCCAATGCCAGTGGTATCCCTGGCAGTCCTACTCCAGTCCCAACATCGAGAATTTCGCTTGGTGGGTCGATTCCTTTGAAGGCGACTCCGAATGTCAGGGAATCGGCTATGTGGCGCCGCCACACTTTGCCCCCCTCATGAGGTCCCAGGCCTCCGGCCGGCATGGCCTCATCCACCAGCCATTGGGCCAACAGATCTAGTCTTGCCAGCTGTGGCTCGGCCAGGGTGGTCCCGGCCCAATCGGCTGCCGCGATGGCAGCCTGCCTGCCTTCATCCATCAGCTCGCCACCTGTTCCACGTGAATCCGAGTCAACCACTCTTAGTCGTCGGGGTCGTCATCTTCCGAATAGTCGTCATCGTCGGCCCCGTCGTCATCATCGTGGTCCGATCCGGCATCGCCGTCGGCCCCGTCGTCATCATCGTGGTCCGATCCGGCATCGCCGTCGGCCCCGTCGTCATCATCGTGGTCATCATCACTATCGTCGCTGGTGGCAGAGTCACCTCGGTCGCCGGTGGGCTCGACACCGGGCGCCAAACCAATGAGAACCGAGCGATTTGGCTCCTCACCCTCAGACCAAGACCGGGTCCCCTCGACCTCGGCCACTGCGTCGTGCACCACCTTGCGATCGGCCGGGTTCATCGGCTCCAGCATGACCTCGCCTCCCTCAGCCAGCACCTTGTCGGTCAGACGGTTGGCGTAGATGGTCAACGCCTCGCGCCGGCGGGCCTGATATCCAGCGATATCCAAGCGAATACGAGCGCGGTGGGTGGTCTTACGCTGGACGATGATCTTCAGCAGGTCGAGTACGGATTGCATGATGGAGCCCTTGGTACCCACCAACGCCTCGGTCTGTTCACCGCTGACATCGGCGATAATGATGTCGTCCTCGATGACCTCAACCTTTACCTCACCCTCCAGGCCGAACGCTGCCACTAGCCCCTTCAAGAAGGATCTCACCACATCGGCTTGCTCTTCGACGTCCAGGGGCGGCCGATCTGAGCTATCTGTTTGTGCCACGGTGTTCTCCTTTGGTGTCTTCTTCGATCGTTGGCTGCCACCGTTGCCTTCAGGACGGCCGTCACGACCACTTCGCCCGTCTCGGCCGCTCTTCTTGCGGTCTCCACCGGTCCGGCGCTTGCCGTCACTCGCGCCCGCTGCGCTGGTCTTCTGACGACCCTTTCCTCCGTCGCGCTGCCTTCCGCCGTCCTTCTTCTCCTGTGCTTGACTCTTGCCCTGGTCGCCTTGCGGTTGACGTTGGCCCGAACCACCACGGCCTCGTCCGCCGCCCCCGCGCTTGCGTTGCCGCTTTGGCGGCGCCGGCTTGACCCTAACGATGGCGCCTTGGCCGCCCATTCCTAGGAATCCCCGCTCCGGCTCTTGCAGCACTTCGACCTGAACTTCGTCAACGGACTTGAGGCCCAACTCGTCTACTGCGGCTTGAACAGCGGCCTCTACCGACTTTGCTTCAACCTCAACCCATTCCATCTTCATTTCCTCTTGCGTTTGCGATCCTTGCGACGCTGCCCCGGTGTTTGCAGGGGCTTGGCGTCCTCTTCCGGCAGATCCACCGCCTCTTCGACCACAGGTTTACGCTTCTCGCCGGCGTGCCCGTCGATCGAAATAATGGCTGCCTGCTGCCCGATTCTGATTATCTGGCTAGCGGCGAAATACAAAACGAGCCCGCCAGGCATGCTCCACGAGATGAAGCCGAAGATAATTGGAAATATCTTCATAACGGTCTGCATGGACTGTGCCTGTCCGGTGACCTTTTGGCCGGTCTTCTTGGCCCGGGCCGTGGTCTGTAGCTGTTGGTAGTAGCCGGTCGCCACCACCACCAACACCAAGATGATATATGGGAGCGCCGTCACGAACCCATCTGAGATGGCGTTGGAGGGCTCCAATCGGAGGTCCATTCCCAGGAACCGCACGTCGCCACGTTCCAGTGCACCGGCCAGGTCACTATCGGCGTGTACGAAGTCGAGGGGCTCTCGCAACACGCGGAACAATGCGAACCAGATGGGCATCTGTAGTAGTAGGGGCAGACAGCCGGCGGCAGGGTTGACCCCGCGCTCCTTGTAGAGCGCCATCAACTCTTGATTGAGCTTCTCGCGATCGGCCTTGTGCTCGCTCTGTAGCTTCTTGACGTCGGGTTGGATCTCGCTCATAGCCCTCATCGACCGTGTCTGCTTCAAGGTGAGAGGGAAGAGGAGAAGGTTGATCGCGATCGTCAGCAGGATGATGGCGATGCCGAGGTTGGGGACGATCTCAAAGAAGAAGGCAAGGGAGTCTCCCAGCAGGTTCAGCAGGGCATTCCACATCAGGCATGACCGCCATTATTGGGAACCGGGTCATAGCCGCCCTCACGGAACGGGTGGCAGCGGCCAATCCGTTTCACGGCCAACCACCCGCCCTTGATCACCCCGAAACGGGCTATGGCATCGTGGGAATAAGCGGAACACGTTGGCAAATACCGGCAATTTCTGCCAAATAGTGGGGAGATGAGCTTGCGATAGCCGCGGATGCCCAAGAGGACCCACCACGCTGGCTGATGGGGCCGGGGGCCTTTCGTTGTGCTCACTTCTCTTCTCCAGTCCTGAAGGCGCTTTCCAGCCACTTCACCAACTCGGCAAATTGCGCGGTGACTGCCTCCCTCGAGGCGATCACGATGGCGTCGTTGGCCTCGGGTAAGGCCAATCGTGCCAGCGCGGCGCGGATGCGTCGCTTGGCTCGGTTTCTCGTGACCGCTCCACCAACGGCGCTACTTGCGACGATCCCAACTCGCGATCTGCCCGGACCGCCTGCCGCGGTGATCACCGTAAGCCCGCCAACTCGCTGCCGCGTCCCGCTCCGAAAAACCCTTCTGAAGCTCGATCTCCCCCGAAGAGGCGCGTAAGCCCTTCCGCTATGCGGAGAGACGACTACGTCCCTTGTTGCGTCGCCGCTTGAGCACGGCGCGGCCGGCTCGGGTTCGCATTCGAACGCGAAATCCGTGCTTTCTCTTTCGGCGCCGAACGTTCGGCTGATAGGTGCGCTTCATGAGGTGATTCGATGCGGTCGCGGCTGCAGCCAGGTTACGAATGGCCCCTGTTGTTGTCAAAGACGTCTCGTGCGCGAAAGTTTTGCCTAGCCCAAAGCGGGAAAACCGCCACCCATCGCCGCACCACTCATGGATGAGCGCACATAATCTCCTTTCCTCTTCTTGCGAATCTGCCCCCCGATGGCAAGCCGAGATCAACCCTTAGGCGCGTTTTGTCGTTCTTGAAGCGCACCTATCCGCCTTCATATACTCGCTCTCCCCAAGCGAGGGACCGACTTCCCCGACGGGCATCGGGATGAATGCACGCTCCGGAATGCCGCGCTGGGGGCGCGATTCTGACAACGAAGAGTGTTTTCCACAGCTGTGGGCATCGGTGTGGAAAAGGAAGGACGGTCTAGGTGGAACCCCAAAGCAAACCGGAACAGTGGGGCGAGTTCCAGATTGCTCTGCGTAGCCGGGTGACGCCAGTCACCTGGCAGACCTGGCTTGAACCCTTGCAGCCTGCCGATGTCGCAGGTGAGCGCGTAAAGCTGTTGGCGCCCAGCGAGTTCCATCTGCGATGGGTGATCGACAAGTACCTCGACCCCATCGAGGAAGCCGCCGCTGTCGCCTTCGGCGAGATGGCTGTTGTGGAATTGGAGGCAAGCCCAGATCCCATTCTGGCTGGCTTCGAGGACTCCGAAGACGATGGTGACGACACCGACGTCGGCGTCCCACCGAGCGAGCCCCACCATCAACCGCAGCCGAGCGAGCATTCTGCGCTCGTCCCTAAATACCAGTTCGAGAACTTCGTTGTTGGCCCCTCGAATCGATTCGCTCACGCCGCCGCTATGGCGGTGTCGGAACAACCTGGGCGACACTACAACCCACTTTTCATCTACGGCGAAGCTGGGCTGGGAAAGACCCACCTCCTCCATGCTGTTGGCCAACAGAGCCGAGACCTTTATCCCACCATGGAGGCCCGCTACGTGACATCAGAGAACTTCTTCAATCACTTCATCGAAGGCATTCGTCGCAAGCGTATGGATCAGTTCAAGGACCGGTACCGCAATGTTGACATCCTCTTGCTGGACGACGTCCAGTTCTTTGAGGGCAAAGAACAGATCCTCGAGGAGTTCTTCCACACGTTCAACGCTCTTTATGAGTCTGGAAAGCAGTTGGTAATCAGCTCGGATCGACATCCCAAGCACCTGTCGACGCTTGAGGATCGCCTTCGCAGCCGCTTCGAATGGGGCCTGCTTACCGACATCCAGCCCCCCGACGTCGAGACCCGTCTTGCCATTCTCCGCAAGAACGCCGAGTTCGCCCCGCGGCCCGTGCCAAAACCGGTGCTCGAGTTCATTGCCAACCACGTTTCCACCAACATCCGCGAGCTGGAGGGTGCGCTGACTCGAGTCACCGCTTACGCGGCCCTCACCTCGCAGAGCATCAACCTCGAGATGGCGCAAGATGTCCTCCAGGATCTGGTCGCCCAAAGCGGCGCGGGCCGTGTGGTCACGCCACAAGACATAATCAACGCAACATCGGCCTCGTTCGGCGTATCCACCGACGACCTGTGCGGTCCCAGCCGCAAGCAACCCCTGGCTCGTGCCCGTCAGATAGCCATGTACCTGTGCCGAGAGCTCACCGACCTGTCCCTCCCGAAGATCGGCAAGGAGTTCGGGGGGCGCGACCACACAACGGTGATGCACGGATTGGACAAAGTCCGCCAGGTGATGCAGAGCGACCAACGAATCTTCGATCAAGTCACAGCCTTGTCCCAGAACCTGAGGAGAACGTGATTCTTACCAACACCCTCCGCGGCCAGCCCCCGATACCTGGGGATAGCTCCCGTATTGTCCCCATAGCCTGTGGGTTGTATTCACCAGTCGCGAGCACGATGATTCACTCTTGTCCACTATCCACACCCCCTACTACTACTTCTTCTAGGTTTAGATAAAGAAGTAGAGAAAGAAGCAGCTGTGCGTATCCGAGCAGAAAGAGACGATCTAGCCGACGTCCTGGGCAGGGCCTCACGCGCTGTAAGCACGCGCTCGGCGCTGGAGATCCTTCAGGGAGTTCTTTGTACCGTTTCGGGTAAAGAGCTGACGGTGACGGCTACCGACCTCGAGCTAACGATCCGTACCGCACTAACCGTCGAGGCGATGGAGGAAGGCTCGACCGTGATCCCGGCCCGGCTCGCCGCCGAGGCCGTTCGCAAGATGCCGCCAGGCGCGGTGTCTCTTGCCAGCCATGACGGCGAGGTAGAGATCACCGGCAACGGGCCGCGCTTCGCCCTTCGTGAGTTCAACGCCGCGGACTTCCCTCAGATCGAGGCCCCTGACGAGACCGGCGGTGTGACAATGGACGGAGATGTGTTCACCTCGGCGATCGCTCAGGTGGGCACCGCAGCCTCCCTCGACGAGGCAAGGCCCATTCTCACCGGAATCCACTTCGCCGCCGAGGGCGAGTCGCTGCGGATGGTGGCGACGGACTCCTATCGCCTAGCCGTGCGGGACCTTCCCGGCGTGGCCCCTCAAGAGGGCCTGGTTCCCGTCAGGGCGTTGCGCGAGCTATCGAAGAGCATCGGCGCACCGAAGCTGACGGCGCTCATCGGGGAGCGATCAGCGTCTTTCCACAGCGACGCAGGGATAATGAGCGCTCGCCTCATCGAGGGGACGTTTCCCAACTACCGCCAACTCCTGCCGGAGGCCCACGAGGGTCGGCTAGTGGTGTCAAAGGATGAACTCCTTGACGCCGTGGCGCGCGCATCGCTGGTGGCTGAAGACCACATCCCCCTGCGCCTCTCGCTCGGCTCCGGCGGCGTCGACATGGCGGTGCAGCGCCAGGAAGTTGGTGGGGAAACGGAGCACATCAACGGCGAGTATGAAGGGCCGGAAATCACGATCGCTTTCAACCCGCGCTACCTCAGCGACGGCCTCAACGCTCTCGACGACGATCGCGTAGTTCTCGAGGTCCAGGACGAGCACAAGCCAGGCTTGTTGTATGGCGCGGGCTCGCAGGACTTCCGCTATCTGTTGATGCCGGTCCGGCTCTGATTTCATGCGCCTCGGCTGGCTCGAGCTGACGGACTTCCGCAGCTACCACCACCTCCGCCTGGAGCCCGAACCCTCCATCAATATCTTCGTGGGCTCGAACGGAGCAGGAAAGAGCAACCTGTTGGAGGCCGTGTCCTACCTGGCGCGCCTCAGATCTTTCCGTAAGGCCCCTGATACCGCCCTCATCGCCGTGGAAGCAGATAGTGCGGTAGTTAGGGGCGAATTCAAGACCGACGCCACTTCGGCCCTCGTAGAGGTTGAGTTGCCGCGCGTTGGACGAAGAAGGGTCCAGCTCAACGGCAAGCGCCCCAAGCGCAACGCCGACCTGCTCATCCAAGTGAGGATGGTGGTCTTTCTGCCGGACGACCTCAACCTGGTGAAGGGACCGCCTTCTGGCCGCCGCGACTACCTCGACGACTTGGCGGCCCAGCTGTGGCCAATCGCGGCGGGAGAACAAGCCGACTACGACAAGGCGCTCAAACAACGCAACGCCTTGTTGCGCAACGAAGGCCACGCCGCCGATGCCGCCGCGCTCGATGTGTGGGACGAGCAGATCGCAACGGTTGGCGCCGCCATCATCGCCCGTCGCGTCGGGCTGGTGGAAAGTCTGTCGCCGATGTTGAAGGCGAGCTATGCCGAGATCAGCGCTGGGCCCGCCGAGGTGGCCTGGAGCTACGAGGCCAAGGTGTTGGGACCCATCACAGCCGGGCACATGCCACACGACGCGGCGGAGCGGCTCTTGGAGGGCTTGGCGCAGCGACGTCGGCTGGACATGGATCGCAAAGTGACGACAGTGGGGCCCCATCGCGACGAGCCATCGCTCACCCTTGGCGTGGGTGACTCCAGGACTCTGGCCAGCCAAGGAGAGCAACGGTCTCTTGCCTTGGCCTTGAGACTCAGCGCATTCGACCTCATCACGGACCAGACCGGCGAAGTTCCACTTCTTCTGCTCGACGATGTTTTCAGCGAGCTCGACCACGGGCGGACCGCTGGCGTGGTGGCTCGCCTCCCCAACGCCCAGGTGTTCATCACGACCGCGCGACCAGAAGATGTCCCAGTCAAAGGCCATCATTGGTCGGTAAGTGAAGGAGCCATCGCGTGACCGAGCCATCTCAACTGGGAGAGCTATTGGAGGGCCTGCTGGCCGGGATGGGAGTGGCGCGGCCCATCGACGCCGCCGAGCTCGTGGGGCGTTGGGACGCACTGGCCGGCGACCCATTCGCCGGTCGCTCTCGACCGGTGCACCTTCACGACGGCGAGCTGGTCGTCGAGGTAGCCGACGGCGCCACGGCCACCTTGTTGCGCTATCACGAACCGGACTTAGTTGCTCGCCTCGCCGCCGAGTTGGGACAAGGCCTGGTGAGCTCAATCCGGACCCGAGTTGTTCGTCCCGCATAGTGGTATGCTTGACGACTAAGAGTGTCTTTCGCAACCGAATTCGGCCCGGTATGTCCTTGGTCGCGGCCCTTGCTATTTTGGCCCAAAAAGCGCGAAAAATGCCCTTCTACCAGGGGTTTTACCCCCCAGTAGATGAGGCCGGAACCGCGCAAACACGGTATAATCACATGGTTGTCACTG
>JAOTWH010000257.1 GCA_029863035.1 Acidimicrobiia bacterium
TATCTGTTCGGCATGTTGACTCCAACCGAAGTGGCGGCACGTCTGGCGGACGAACTGCCATGACCAGAACCATTCTCGTTGCAGGTTCGGGCGGCGTCGGAAAGACAACGCTGTCGGCAGCACTAGGCGTGGCGGCAGCCCGCGCCGGAGGACAGGTGTTGGTGCTCACCGTCGATCCGGCCAAGCGGCTGGCCGACGCACTGGGCATGGTCCAGCTAGGCAATCTCCCAACCGCAACGACCCAAAAGGGGCTATCGGCTGCGATGCTCGATTCCTCCGCAGCATGGGACGCCTTGGTCGATCGGCACGCTCCCCCAGATGTCGCCGAACGTCTCCACGAGAGCCCTTACTTCAGGGCCATCGCCGATCGTTTTCCAGCGGGACAGTCATATGCGGCGTGCGAGCAAATGGCAGACCACATCGACGAACGGACCTGGGATGTTGTCATCGTGGACACTCCCCCAGCGGGGGGAGGGATCGACTTCTTCCAGGCGCCGGGAAGGGTGCGCAGGTTGGTCGGCGGCCGGCTGCTGCGATGGCTCACCGGAGCGTCGTTACCCGGGCGCAGGCGTCTCTACAGCTTCACAGCCCGCCCGGCGTTGCGACTGGCCGACGCGATCGTCGGCGGCCCGCTACTGGAAGAGGTCGCCGAGTTCCTACTCGATCTGCGTTCGCTCTACGACGGGGTTTCCCGGCGCGCCCGCCAAATCGATCGTCAGCTGAAACGAGCCAAGACGGTTGTGGTCACCACCGCCCACCCATCCCCTTTGGTTGAGGCGGCTAGGTTCTTCACGGAGCTGCCGGAGACGGCAGGACTGCCCACCTCCGTTGTGTTCAATAGAGCGCTACCCGCGGAGTGGGCGTCGCCAACCGTGGCGGGAAGCGGCGTGTTGGCAGACAACCTGAAGAGATGGGGAGCCGAATCACAACGCCAGCTGGACGCCAGATCAGCGTTCGCCGCCCAGCACGGGATCGAGCCGGCTGTGGTCCCGTGGATGGCAGATGCGCCGACCAGCATCTCCGAGCTGGGCGAGCTGGTCGAATCGGCACAAGGATTGGATCTGACTGCTCTCGGGATTTCGTCCTAAGCGGGCGAGAATCACACGACTGCCGAGGGACCCAACAACTCTCTTAGCTCGGCATAGAGAGCGCTTCGAGGCTCTACCCGGTGGTCGTCACCCAGCCGGATGATCTTCTCGTCGTTGTGGTCCCCGACCATGGTGATGAGCACCGGGGCCGGACCGGGGTGGTTAGAGAGAACCTCCTTCAGCTGGTCCACGATGTTGCGCGACATGCGGGCGGCCGGTACCCGCAGCATCACCGATGCATCGGCTCTCAGCTCGGGCTCCCGTATTTCCTGTGCCACCAACTTCACCTCATCACCACGATGATCGAGCCGGGCGCTCACCACGATGATCGCATCCTCCCTGATCATCGGACCGGCTTGAGCGACCGTGCGAGGGAAGGCAACCACCTCAGCGGATGCCTCCAGATCCTCCAGCTGGAAGAACAACATGGGATCACCGGCCTTCGTCCACCTTCGAGTGATGGCGCCCACTATGCCTCCGATGGTCACCGTGGCGCCATCCTGCAGTTCCCAAAGCTCGGCGATGTTGGCGGTGCACATTGACCGCAGCATCTCGCCTATCCCCAACAGGGGATGATCGGACACGTAGAGACCCAACATCTCCTTTTCGAAGTTGAGCCGGATCTTTTTGTCCCACCCAACATCGGGGATCTCGACCACGCCGTTCTGAACGACTCCCTCCTCCGACCCGAACAGGCTGTATTGACCCATGTCCTCAGCTCGGCGGCGGGAAACGATGGCCTCGAGCATCTCCTCGAAGTTCTCCGCCAAGCCTCTTCGGGTGTGTCCCAAGCTGTCGAAGGCACCGGCCTTGATGAGAGACTCCATAGTGCGGCGATTCAGAACATTGATGTCGACCCGATTGACGAATTCACCGAAATCAGTGAAAGGTCCGTTCTTATCGCGCTCCTCGACTATGAGCTCCACAACACCCTCCCCAACATTGCGCACGGCCGACAAGCCGAAGGGAATGGTCCCGTCGTGAGCCGCGAAGTCCATCTCGGATCGATTGACATCTGGGACGAGCACCTTGAGACCCATCGTGCGGCATTCGCTTAGGTAGAGGGCTGTCCGATCCTTGTCCTTCTTCGTGGCCGTGAGCAAGGCGGCCATGTATTCGGCCGGGTGATGCACCTTGAGCCATGCCGTCTGATAAGCCACCAACGCATAGGCGACGCTGTGCGGCTTGTTGAATCCGTAACCGGCGAAGTGCTCGATGAATCCGAAAAGCTCGCTCGCTAGATGTGGTGGATGACCTCGCTCGATGCACCCCTTGGCGAACTTCTCCTCTTGATCGGCCATCACCTCGGGGATCTTCTTGCCCATGGCCTTGCGCAGATCGTCCGCCTCGATCATCGAGAAGCCCGCCATC
>JAOTWH010000258.1 GCA_029863035.1 Acidimicrobiia bacterium
TCAGTGCCGCCGCGACACTGCCGATCGCCGGAATCACGGCCCTGCGGGCGCTGCGGGTCGGTGGTGAACTACTGGGCCGGCGAGTACTAGTCACGGGAGCGGCCGGTGGCGTCGGGAGGTTTGCGGTCGAGCTGGCAGCCCGGGGCGGTGCGTTGGTGACGGCGGTGGCGCTCAACCCGTCGCGGGCCGAAGGCCTCGCCGGCCTCGGCGCCGACGCAGTCGTGTTTGACATTGGCGATGCTGAAGGTCCTTTCGATGTCATCTTGGAGTCGGTGGGGGGAGCGTCGCTGGCGACCGCCCTCCGGCTCGTCGCGCCGCAGGGGTCGGTGATCGTCTTCGGCAACTCGTCTGGTGAAGCCACGGAGGTCGGCTTCGGCGATTTCGTCGGCAGGCCGGGTGCCCGCATCGTTGGGTTCTTCGTCTACCACAGCGCCCAGCCTCCCGGCTTCGGGGAGGATCTCCAGCGACTCACCGACTTGATAGCTCGTGACGAACTCCACCCCCAGGTGGGTATGGAAGTGAGCTGGACGGAAGCCGCCGTGGCCTTCGAGGCTGTTCAGGGGCGCCGGGTGAACGGGAAGGCAGTGCTCATCATCGACTGATGGTCGGGGCGGGTGTTCGAGAACAGGTGTGCCGGGTCCCATCGACAAGACCTGAGGGATGAACGAGGCGATGAGCCGGATGTGCTCGGTCTACCCGAGGACCAGGAATCGGCAGAGGCGCGCTCTACGTATCTGTCCCGGAATATAGCCGAGAATGCGCTGCACCGCCGGGTCGACACGGAGTCGACGTCGCCGCCGTCGCCTACCAACGACCACTCAAGCCGGTCGGCTCCTCTACCGCGTCAAGGCCGTAGCCAGCGGTTCCACCATCGAAACGTCATAGGGGGACCGCATGCTGAATACGACCACGTCGACTCCGGCCGAGAAGAGTCGGGCAGCTCGCTCGGCTACACCATCGGGGTCGTCGTCACGGGACCACGGCACGTGGGCACTACAGGTGATTTCGGTCGGATCCCTTCCGACGTCCTCGCAGTGACCGACCAGCACCTCGTGTTTCCGCGGCCAGTCCTTCGGGTCGATCATGAGGGCATCCCACATCTGAGCCCAGCGGGCGACGGTTCGCAGCGTACGTACTTCGCCCTGTCCTCCGATCACGATGGGGGGATGCGGCTGTTGCGGACCCTTCGGCTCGCACCGGGCGTCCTCTAATTGATAGAACCGGCCGGAGAAGGTGGTTGTGTCCTGAGACAACAGGCTCGCGATGACCTCGACCCCCTCGTCGAAGCGGTCCATTCGATCGCGGACAGTGCCGAGTCCGAGCCCGTACGCCTCGGCCTCCAGCTGATACCAACCGGCGCCCAGGCCAAGATAGAGACGCCCGCCCGAAATGATGTCGAGCGAGGCTGCCATATTGGCGGTGATGGCCGGGTGCCGGAAGTGCATTCCGTTGACCATGCAACCGATCCGAATCCGTGAAGTTGCTTGTGCCAGGGCTGAGAGGGTGACCCACGATTCCATGCACGGGCCGGTCGGGTCTCCGGCGATCGGGTAGAAGTGATCAAAGTTCCAAGCCGACTCGAACAACTCGAGCTGGTCGGCTTCCTGCCAGATCTCGGTTATGTCCGTCCATGTGGCGTGCTGGGGAGGGGTCTTGATAGCGAAGCGGGCCATGGTTCTTCTCCCGTATTCGTTGCGGCCAGGTCAGCATGTCTCCGCCGATCGTACGGTCAGAGATCGCTTTGTGACCATACCGTCCGCGGGCGCCCCGTGGTAGCGAGAAACGCGAGGGGATGGGTCGCTTCCAGGTCCCCCCATCGTCGGACGCCTGCGTCCACCGTGATAGGACCGCCGATCGCTAGCTGTTTCTTATGGCCTGGCGGCCATGAGAGTCGTAGTCGGACACCTTTAGGTCCAGACGGATGTGAGGTGCTGCCGGCGGTGGTGTCTCGAAGTACTCGATGTCTTCGACCGTAGATCTCTCGATGAGGCTTGGATTGGCCCACTCGCCGAACGGCGATCCGTAGATCCAAACGTATATGAGGTATATGAGGTCGTGTCCGGCGTCGATGATTGCGGAGATCTCCGTTCCGGTTCGCCTTTCGACCGGGTTGAGGCCGGCGTGTCCGGTGTACCCGCCTCGAGGTCTGCGCTTGCGGGGGTACTCGAGCCGTTGTTCGCCAACGGTGGCGATGATTCTCGACCCTTCGTGGTCGTACGTAACGGAGTACGCCCGTTGGCTGTCGGGCGGTGCGGACATGTCTCGAAGGTACCGCTGCCATTCGGCTTCCGCGGCCTCAGGGGCGTCTTCCAGATAGGGGATGAAGAACTTCACGACATTCTCACGACGAACGGTGCGCTTGCGGATCTGAGCAGTTCCATTGTCGCGCTCAGCGACAGGTTGTTGCTTGGCACCTTTTCGCGATCTGTCGGTACCCGCAAGTAACTCTTCTCGGCTG
>JAOTWH010000259.1 GCA_029863035.1 Acidimicrobiia bacterium
CATGAAGGCGTTGTCGGTCTCGGCTTCGAACTCCTGGCGGTTGAGGTAGAGCCGGGGCTTGTCCTTGTATGGCTCGCCGGAGGTGGGGCAGAATGTGACGCAGTTGCCGCACTCGTTGCAGAAGTCTGTGAGCACGGCGATCTGGTGAGTCTGGTCAACCCGATAGGCAGAGGCGTCGCCCACCAGCACTTTGCCACCCTCGACCGACAACGACGGGAGGTCGAAGGCGATCGGTGCTGTCTCATAGGTCATGAGTGCCATGTTGGGACAAACACCCACGCACAAGCTGCAGATCTTGTGGCAATCGATGCAACGCGACGCCTCGGCTATCGCCTCTTCTGGAGTGAAGGTCTGCAGCGTCTCGTTGAAGTTGTCCCTTTGATCGAGCGCGGTGTGTGTCACCGGGATGCGGTACTCGCGATACGCCCGACGCTTGATGAGATCGTGATAGTCGAAGTCCTCCTCGGGAGCAGCCGCCGCTCCCTGGTCGCCCTTGACCTTGGCGATGAGGGCTTCGGCCATCGCCTTGCCGTCCCCTGCTGCCATGACGATGGATTGGGGACCATGCGCCGAAACGTCCCCGATGGCCCACAGGCCATCTATCGATGTCTCGAAATCGTCGGTGGTGGCGATGTAACCGGAGTCAGTGAGGTCGGGCTGGTCGTCCCCAAAGAAGTCGAGGATGGCGTACTGGCTAATCGCCAACAGCAAGGTATCGAGCGGTATCTCGAACTCGGAGTCTGGGATCTCGTGGGGGATCTTGCGACCTGAGGAGTCTCGATCGCCCTTGTACTCGTTGCGGGTGCACACCAGAGCGGTCAACTTGCCGTCGGCAACCTTGAGTGCAGTCGGCTTGGCCAGCTCGACGATCTTCACCCCTTCTTCGGTGGCGAGGTGGACTTCTTCGCGGTCGGCCGGCATCTGATCCGTGGTGCGGCGGTAGATAAGAGAGACGTCGGAGGCGCCGACCCGCCAGGCGGACCGCACGCAGTCCATGGCGGTGTCGCCGGCACCGATGACTCCGACTCGAGGCCCGATGTCTGGCCGGCCGCCCTCGCGCACCTCGCGCAAGAAGCTGATGCCATCGATTACTCCGTCGGCCTCCTCGCCCTCGAACCCCAACAGCTTGGGCAATTGGGCACCAACTGCGATCACGGTGTTGTCATAACCCTGCTGGCGCAGGTCGGCGAGGGTGAAGTCCTCGCCCGCCGTCTGGTTGTACTTGACCTCGACCCCGAGACGCTCCAGCACCTCCATGTCCTGGTCGATCTCGGCCTGCGGCAGACGGAACTCGGGGATCGCTCCCCCGACCATGCCGCCCGGATAGCCGTGATGCTCGAAGACGGTCACGTCGAACCCGGCGTATCCGAGTTTCTCGGCAGCGCCGATTCCCGCAGGCCCCGCTCCGATGATGGCCACCTTGGACCCGATCCTGGGCGATTGCTCGAACAGGTAGGGCTCTTCCTCGTGCGACATGATGAAACGCTTGATCTCACGGATGGCGAGCGGTTCGTCGTAGTGGGAGCGGATGCAGGTGGTCTCACACAGGTGGTCGCAAACTCGGCCCAGGATGGCGGCGATGGGGTTGTCCTCGCGGGTGATGGCCACCGCTCCGGCGAAGTCGCCCGTCCGCACCGCCTCCATGTACTGGGGAACCTTTTGGTTCACTGCGCAGCCGTCCTGGCACGGAGCCTCGATGCAGTCGAACAGGCCGAGCTTGCGATCGGTCTTGGTGCGATCTGTGCGGTAGGACTGCTTGATGTTGCGCTTGTCCTTGCGGGCCGCCCCTGCGTACTTACCGAGGTTGGCCAGGGCGGCGGCGGTGAAGTCGTCCACTCCAGCGCTCTTGGTCACGAAGTCGTTGAGGCTGGTGGCCCCGATCGCATCCATCGCCTTGTCCGTCTCCTCGAAGTACTGCAGCATCCGCAGATATCCACCCGACTTGAGAAGGTCTGAGCAGACGGTGATGGTGCGCATGCCGCAGCGCAGCAGCTCTGGTGAGTTGAAAGCGTCGGCCCCGCCGGCGAACGAGACGAGGATGCCGGGGAACTCGGTTGCGATCTTGAGAGCCAGGTTGGTGGTAACCGGATGCAGCGCCCGGCCGGACAGATACATCATGTCGTCGTCTGGGAACTCGGTTCGCCAGTTGTTCACCTCGAGCGTGTTGGTGAGCTTGACCCCGAACGTGAGGTTCTCGTCTTCGGCGGTCTGGAGAAGGTTGGTCACCATGGGCACGGCGTCGTCCCACACCAGGTCGTGACCAAAGGCTTCGTCGGGGATGGGGACGTCCACGAATCCGAGGTCGTCGTTGATGATGGTGCGCACGCCCTCAGGGCCCAACAGCGTCGGGTTCATCTTGACTGAGGTGTGCAGGCCGCGCTCGGTCATCAGATACAGCGAAATCGCCTCGATCTCGTCGGGGGGGCACCCGTGCATGGTCGACAGCGTC
>JAOTWH010000260.1 GCA_029863035.1 Acidimicrobiia bacterium
CTCCTGGCGCTTCCGACTCGATGACTGCCGTCGACAACCCCTCCGATGCGCCATACACGGCCGCTGCCAACCCGGCCGGGCCGGCCCCGACTACAACCAGGTCGTAGTAGTCGTGCTCGGCTCGCGTGTGCATCTCGAGCTTGTTGGCCAGTTCGTCGATCGATGGATCGGCCATTACTGAACCGTCTGGGAAGATGAGAGCGGGCAGGGCCGCCTCATCCAGGTT
Source organism: Acidimicrobiia bacterium (assembly GCA_029863035.1). The sequence goes on from JAOTWH010000260.1 coordinate 227, forward strand.
GCTGTTGGCCAGTGCGGCTGCTGCCTTGCGCCCATGGTCGAGGTCGAGCCAGATGAAAGGAATCCGGTTGCGGCCGAGGAAGTCTTTGACCTCGTGGGAGTGGCGCGCCCACCTGTGACCGACGATGGTGATATGTCCCTCCACTGCGGCGAGGCTAGTGGCGGCAGGGCCGGTGCACCTGGGACGGCACCGCCGTTGCATCCAATGGAGCAGCCTCCATCTCGTGCGACGGCGCAGCAACGACAGCGGTGGGATGGGTCAGCGGTTGAGCAGCATCGGTAGCCTGCGAGGATGATCGATCTCACTGTTCATCCCGACCGCCTCGAGCGCGCAGTTGGGCGTGCTCGTGAGCGCAACATCGTCATCCCCACCTTCGCTCAGATGCGCGACCCCGGCCTCATTCCCGACGAGCACAAGTCGGCTCTCGAGGATGTCGGCCTGTGGGACCTCGACCCCCGCAACCTGTTCCGTATCAGCTGGCATAACGAGCCGGTCGAAAAGGGCGGCGGCTTCGGTGGCGTGAACTACGTCGAGTTGCCATCCGAGATCACCGGGGTGGCTGCTCGCATCATCGCCATCGTTGGCAAGTGGTTCCCAACCGGAGCCCACAAGGTGGGAGCGGCTTTCGCCTGTCTCGTCCCCCCATTGGTCACCGGCCAGTTCGACCCGACGACGCAGAAGGCGGCGTGGCCTTCGACCGGCAACTACTGCCGCGGTGGCGCCTATGACTCCAACCTCCTCGGGTGCGAGTCCATCGCCATCCTCCCCGAGGGGATGAGTCGTGAGCGGTTCGAATGGCTGGCGACCGTCGCCGGAGAAGTCATCAAGACCCCTGGCTCGGAGAGCAATGTCAAGGAGATCTTCGACAAGTGCAAGGAACTCGAGGCCTCGGGCGAGGACATCGCCATCTTCAACCAGTTCGACCAATTCGGGAACTACCTGTGGCATTACTCAGTGACCGGCCCTGCCATCGAGGAAGCGGCACGGGACGCCATGGGCCCCAACGACACCTTCCGCGGCATCGCATCGAACACGGGCTCAGCGGGGACGATCGGATCTGGCGACTACCTGAAACAGGTGTTCTCTGGGTCCACCATCACCGCGTCCGAGGCGCTGCAGTGCCCGACGATGCTGTTGAACGGCTACGGCTCGCATCGCATCGAGGGCATCGGCGATAAGCATGTGCCGTGGATCCACAACGTGCGCAACACAGACCTCATCACAGCCATCGACGACAACGCCGCCATGTCGCTCATGAGGCTGTTCAACGAGCCGGCCGGCCAGGAATACCTGGTCGCCCAGGGGATGGACCAGGCCTTCGTCGAGCATCTGCCACTGTTCGGGATATCGGGCATCGCCAACGTGCTGTCGGCTATCAAGACGGCCAAGTGGTTCGACATGGGGCCCAACGACGTAGTGGCGACCATCGCTACCGACTCGATGGAGCTGTACCACAGCCGCCTCGCCGAACTGGCCGAGGACGAAGGTCCGTTCGACCACACCGACGCTGCGGTTTCGTTTGAGCGCCACCTTCTAGGGACCTCGACCGACAACATGGCCGAACTCGATGAGCCGGGCCGCAGACGCATCCACAACCTGAAGTACTTCACCTGGGTGGAGCAACAGGGCAAGGAAACGGCTGAGCTGGACGCCCAGTGGGACCCTTCGTTCTGGACCGACATACAGGCATCGGTTGGCCCAATCGATGAGATGATCGACTCCTTCAACGCCAAGGTGGCGAGTGCCTGATACGCCGAGCGATCGCGCGGTCGTAGAGCCGATTGACGGTTGCCCGCCCGAAATCGGATATGCCCTGTGGACGCTGCAAGAGACGCGGCGGCGGACATTGCGTTACGTGGACGGCATCTCTGCCGAAGCCTTGGATTGGCAGCCGGTGGAACAGCGCCACAGCGTGGCGACGCTGCTGTATCACATCGCAGTGTTCGAAATGGACTGGCTATACACCGACATCCTTGGTCGGGCCGAGGACGACGAGCGCATGTTGCCCGGGATGCCGGCGGAGCTTCATCCCCACTTTCCCTATCCGATCCTGTTAGAGGACCATTCCTATACCCCGGTGGGCGGCGAACCGTTGGCGGAGCACCTCGATCGACTTGCTGCCAGTCGTCAGGCCCTTCTTGACGTGCTCACCGCCATGAGCGTCGAGGAGTTCCGCACCCTTCGCCCCAGTGGCGACGAGCAGGTCA
>JAOTWH010000261.1 GCA_029863035.1 Acidimicrobiia bacterium
CAGAGCCACTATCGCCACTATCTCTGACAGGATGATCACTCGCGTCGTGTCGGCGGCGGGAACCCAGGAGACTTCGTCGCCCTTAATGCAATACGCCCCCACCGGGCGAGCCGTTATACCGAAACCGCCCCCTGCCCCGCTCGGTGTGTTCTCGCCACCATCCCCCTCCCCCGCTCCTCCGCCGCCGCGTACCGAAGCAGCCGGGACGAAGGTCACCCCGTTCTTTTCGAACGGTTCGCCGTACACGCGCTTCACACTCAGCGTGTCGCGCGTTTCTGCGATCAACTCATCCAGTTTCATTGCGGGACCTCTCTTTCCACTCTTCGACATCTGACTGGTTTCCTTTGCCTTCCAACCGTATGTGTCCGAAAGTCGCGAGACCAGAGTCGGACGTCCCTTGCGCAGGGGCGTCGCTTTGGATTCCCATAACATTGGTTCGACAAGGCGGGTCTGATGGATAGGAACGACATCGTCAGGTGGTTGCTCGCCGGTGATCCGGCCATTCGTTGGCAGGTGATGCGCGACCTTCTATGTGAACCCGAAAGTGTTTGGGCTAGAGAGCAGGCGCGGGTGGCTACCGAGGGTTGGGGGGCACGCCTGCTGAGCCACCAGGACGACAGCGGTCGCTGGACACCCAAGTTGTACGGTTACAAATGGATCTCCACGACCTACTCGATGGTGCTTTTGCGCCGGATGGGCCTCCCCCGCGGCGACGAACGAGCGACTCGTGCCTGCGGTTTGTTCATGGAGGAAGGCATGTGGAACGACGGCGGGATCAATCTGTCGGTGAGCCTCGAGAGGAGCGAAACCTGCCTCACCGGGATGGTGCTCGGGCTGCTGTCCTGGTTCGAGTTCAAGGATCCACGTGGCGAGGAGCTTGTGGAATACCTCCTGCGGAACCAGATGGCCGACGGTGGCTGGAACTGCGAGAGGGACCGGGGGGCGGTTCACAGCTCGTTCCACACCACGACCAGTGTCCTCGAAGGACTCAGGGAATATGGGGCCAGTGACGGTCGGCGATGTCACGAAACTGAGGCCGCCGAGGAGCGGGGGCGCGAGTTCTTGCTGGCGCATCGGTTGTACCGATCGCATCGCGACGGATCTGTTGCTGATGAAAGGATGCTGAGGTTGTCGTTCCCCCCACGGTGGCGCCACGATGTGCTGCGCGGCCTCGACTACTTCCGATCCGCTGGTGCTACCACAGACGAGAGGCTTACCGACGCTCTTGATGTCTTGGCCCGCAAGCGTCGTGGCGACGGGCGTTGGCCACTGCAACAACGCCATCCGGGGCGCTCGTGGTTCGAGATGGAGCAGGTGGGAAAGCCCAGCCGGTGGAACACGTTGCGCGCCCTTCGTGTGTTCGACCAAGTTACGACCAACGGCTAATCATCCGTCCTCGGTTGCTGCCATCGCGTCGACGGCGAACGAAACGCCTGTGAGTTCCTCCGACAGCTCCCACAGCTGGTGCATCGCACGTCGATTCAACGACCACCGAGTCAGGGGACGCCGCACCGGCGGGCCGTTGGCCACCCAGCGCGGAGCGTAGAGCTGACCTCCCTTCGCGGCGGGGTCCGTCGCTGCTCGGAGCTGGGGCAGGGCGCCCTCGGCGGATGACATGGTGATTCGGCGGCCTGCCTTGTGGAAAGAACCTCGACGTCTCACTGCAACACCCGCCTCAGCCGCAAGGCGGGCGCTGGCCGCCGAGAGGTCGGTGCTGCTGAGGCCGGGGTGGGCAACGAGGCTCTGGACTCGTGCATGTGCCGACCGCAATCGGCGGTCGAGTTCGATCCCGAAGTGGACGTTGGCGATTTTCGAGCGGCCATAGGACCGCCACGGGGTGTACCGCTTCTTGAGGTGGATGTCGTCGCGATCGTACAACCAGCGGTAGTAGCGTGCCGTGCTGCTCACGGTCACCACTCGTCCCACCTCTCCCCTGAGCATGGCTGGCATGAGGAGGGCATTGAGGGCGAAGTGCCCGAGGTGGTTGGTCCCGAATTGGAGCTCGAAGCCGTCCCTCGTCTCCAGGCGGGGCGTGGCCATCACTCCAGCATTGTTGACCATCAGTTCGATGGAGGGGTGAATACCGAGCACGGTTGAGGCGAAGGCCCTGATCGAGTCGAGGGATCCGAGATCTAACTCCAGTACCTCAACTGAGGCATCCGGAACGGAACGCCTGAGATCCTCCTCCGCTGTGGATGCTTTGGCGAGGTTCCTGGCGGCCATGACCACATGAGCCCCCTTGCGCGCCAACTCACGAGCGGTCTCCAACCCAAGGCCGCCGTTGGCGCCGGTTACGACGGCCACCTTCCCCGACTGGTCGGGGATGTCGTTTGCGGTCCAGGTCATGCGGCGAGCCTAAGAGGATGGGTCGGGCAGGTTGGACGTCGGGCGATCACGATGACGGAACGCCACTCGCCGTCCACACCGTGA
>JAOTWH010000262.1 GCA_029863035.1 Acidimicrobiia bacterium
GTAATCATGGGCATGATCGGGCGCGGCGTCCTGCCGGTAGACGATGCCCGCGAGCCCTGGTTCATCTCGGCGGCTCACTCCGCACAGGATGTTGCGCTGACTCTCGAAGCCTTCGGGGATTCCCTGGCGGAGGCCAAGGGATGACATCGAGCGGATCAGGGGGCAGCCTTCCCGATCGGGCCCGGGTAGTGATCATCGGCGGCGGGGTAATCGGCTCGAGTGTCGCCTACCACTTGGCCAAATTGGGGTGGAACGATGTGGTCTTGCTGGAGCGCGACCGGCTCACGTCGGGGACCACGTGGCACGCCGCAGGCCTCGTCGTGTCGGGTGGCATGACAACGCAGACTCTGGCCTGGATGGCGAAGTACTCCCGCGATCTGTTCGAGGTCCTGGAGGAGGAAACCGGGCTGTCTACCGGCTTTCGGCCCGTCGGCTACCTGCAAACGGCCAGCTCGAAGGATCGGACCCACAAGCTGCGTCGAGAAGCCGACTTCATGTCGCTGATGGGAATTGACCGAGAAGAGATCTCGCCCGCCGAGGTGGCGGCCCTCTGGCCTCAGATCGATGCCAAAGATGTCATCGCCGGTTTCTTCACCGCCAACGAGGGCCGAGCCGATCCCGCCAACGTCGCGATGTCTCTGGTCAAGGGAGCCAGGATGGGTGGGGTTCAAGTACTCGAAGGAACCCGCGTACTCGGGATAACGCGAAAGGACGGTCGGGTCACCGGGGTGGTGACGGATGGCGGAGCGATCGAGGCCGAGTACATCGTCAACTGCGCCGGCATGTGGGCGAGGGAGGTGGGCGCCATGGCCGGCGTCTCTGTTCCGCTGCAGGCGATCGAGCACGCCTACCTGATCAGCGAGCCGTTCGAGGGAGTGTCACCGGACCTTCCGATCTTCGAGGACCCCGACCGGTTCGCCTACTACCGCGAGGAGACCGGGGGTCTCATGGTGGGCCTGTTCGAGCCGGTCGCCGCTCCGTGGTCCCTGGATGGGATCCCGGAAAACTTCAGCTTCGGCGAGATCCCCTCCAACTGGGATCGGCTGGCGCCATTCCTCGAGAACGCCATGGAGATCCTGCCTGCCCTGCAAGACGTGGGGATCCGCAAGTTATTCACCGGTCCCGAGAGCTTCACCCCGGACAACGGATTCCTGATGGGGGAGGCGCCCGAGCTGGCCAACTTCTTCGTTGCGGCTGGTTTCAACTCGCTCGGGATCCTCACCGGCGGGGGCGCCGGATCCATCATCGCCAACTGGATCGTCGATGGTGTGGCGCCTATCGACGTCACCGATGTCGACATCGCCAGGTTGGCTCGTTTCCAGACGAATCGTTCGTATCTGGAGGAGCGCAGCGTTGAACTCCTCGGTCGGCTGCACTCGACGGGATCATGGCCCCACTCGCATCCGACAACCGCGCGCAATGTCCGGCGTTCGGCACTGCACGAACGGCTGGAAGCAGCCGGGGCTCACTTCAGCGAGTCCTCGGGATGGGAGCTCACCTCTTGGTTCGCCCCGCCCGGCGCCGAAATCGAATTCAAGCTCACGTACGATCGCCAGGGCTGGTTCGACTTCCATGCTGCGGAACACCATGCGGTCCGCAACGCCGTCGCGCTGTTCGACATGTCCTCGATGTCGAAGTTCCTCGTTCAAGGCCCCGACGCCGAGGCGACTCTGAACTTCATCTCCGGCAACAACATCGCCGTTCCTGTGGGTCGGTGCGTGTACACGCAGTGGATGAACGTGCGGGGTGGGGTGGAGGCCGACGTAACCGTGACCCGTCTCGCCGAAGACCGCTTCATGGTGGTGGCTGCAGAGTTCTTCCACCGACGGGTCGAGGCCATGCTGCGGCAAAGCACGCCGGACGGCGCCCGGGTCTACGTCACCGACGTCACTTCGAGCTTCACGCTCTTGAGTGTGCAGGGCCCCAACTCACGTGCCTTGCTGAGCAAGATCACCACAGCGAATCTGGATAACGACGCGTTTCCGTACTTCACGGCGCAGGAGATCGACCTGCATCACGCGGTTGGCGTGGCGGCTCGGTTGAGCTTCGTCGGAGAGCTGGGCTGGGAGCTGTTCGTTCCGACCGAGTTCGCCCTCAGTGTGTACGACCGGTTGGTCGAGGTGGGGACCGAGTTCGATCTCGCCCACGCCGGCATGGAGACCCTGGAGAGCACCCGTACCGAAGCTCGAAGGCTCGACTACGGCCTCGACATGGAGAACTCTGACTCACCGCTCGAAGCAGGTCTCGGGTGGGCCATCGACTTCGACAAGCCGGGCGGCTTCGTTGGTCGCGAAGCGCTGCTTGCCCAGCGAGAGAACCGGCCATACAAGTCTCGCCTTGTGCAGTTCCTCCTGCAAGACCCCGAGCCACTGCTCTACGGAGAAGAACCGATTCTCTACGACGGCAACCCCGCGGGATAC
>JAOTWH010000064.1 GCA_029863035.1 Acidimicrobiia bacterium
GCTGGGACCGCCATCGAAGCCAGGCACCATCAACCGGGCGTGGATCGGACAGAACGCCTCGGCGATCTTGGCCGAGATCGGAGTGCAGGTTGATGACGACGTCCGCCTGGTGGTGGCGACCGTTCCCATCGAGCACAGCTTGATCTGGACCGAGCAGATGATGCCGGTGATGCCTGTGGCCCGAGTCCCAGACGTGGCCCAAGCGATAGACCTGGCCGTGAGAGCAGAGCATGGATTCGGCCACACCGCTTCGATCTACTCCACCAACGTCGAGACCATCACCAAGATGGCGCGTGCCATGAACTGTTCGATCTTCGTAGCCAACGCCCCTAACTACGCCGGCCTCGGTGAGGGTGGCGAAGGCTACGCTTCGTTCTCGATCGCAAGCCCAACCGGCGAAGGACTCACCCGTGCTCGCACGTTCTCCAGGGTGCGACGGGTGACCGTCGTCGGCGCACTGAGAATCGTCTAGTGCAGCCTGCCCTCGCTCTTCTCGAGTTCTCGTCAATCGCCCGCGGCATCGAGGCCGGCGATGCCATGGTGAAGAAGGCCTCGCTCGATGCTGTGTTCTCTGGAGTGATCCAGCCCGGCAAGTACCTGGTGCTGATCGGAGGCGAAGTCGCCAACGTCGAGGAGTCGGCCGCGGCGGGGGAAGCCGTCGGCGGCAGCTCCATAACCGATCGCATGCTCTTGTCCGATGTGCATCCCGACGTGGTCAACTCCCTGGGCGGGGCACGGCCGGTGGCGGCCGGTCGCTCGGTGGGGATCTTGGAGACCACCACGGTGGCAGCGATCGTCGAAGCAGCCGACGCTGGCGTGAAGACGGCCGCGGTGGAGCTGCTCGAGCTGCACTTCGAAGGCCTGGGTGGCAAGGGCTATCTCATCTTCGGCGGTGACGTGGCCGAGGTGGAAGCTGCGGTTGACGCTGCTGCGGCCAAGGCAGGCCATCGGCTAGAGGCGTCGGTAGTGATCCCTCAGGCGCACCCCGAGATGCTCGAGAACCTTCAGGCCCATTCCCGTTTCGAGTCCCGGGTGCGGGGGAACTGATGCAACTGGGAAGAGTCGTGGGAACTGTTGTCGCCTCAACCAAGGCGGCAGGGCTAGATGGCGTGAAGTTCTTGATGGTGCAGCCACTCGACAAGGCGCGTCGCGACATCGGCTCGCCGGTGGTGGCGGCAGACGGCGTCGCCGCGGCCGGACCGGGCGAGTTGGTTTACTTCGTCGGTTCGCGCGAAGCGGCGCAAGCGATGCCAGATCCCTTCGTTCCCGTTGATCACGCCATCGTCGGCATCGTTGACGCGGTCGAGGAGTCGAGTTGAAGATCGGCCGAGTAAGTGGAACGGTGGTCGCAACCGTTCAGGCTCCTGTCTTCGACGGCCGGCGCCTGCTGATCTGTGACCTCCTGGACATCGACGGCAACGAAACCGGGTCCTACCTCATCGCGGTAGACGCGGTTGGGGCTGGAGCAGATGAGACGGTGTTGTTGTTGGACGAGGGGACCTCTGCTCGTCAGATCGTCGAACAGGATCCAGCGCCGATAAGGGCGGTGGTGGTCGGAATCGTCGACGAGGTTGTGCTGGCTGGATGAACTGGTCGGGTGGGGTGCGCCGCTACCCTCGCCTCCACCAGAAGGGCAACATCCATGAAGAAGCTGTTCGTTTTCGTCGCCGTGATGGGCCTGCTGGCGGCTGCGTGCAGCAGCTCGAGCAGCGCTGATAGTTGTGACGATGTCGCTCAAGCGGGCCTCGACCTCCTGCAGGATGCCCTCGATGAGTTGGGCGGCATGTCGATCGAAGAAGTGGCGGCTCTGGGTGAGGGTGAGCAACCGGCCGCCTTCGACGATATCGAGAGGGCCGGGGACCAGATCGACGAAGATGCCACCGCTCTTGGTTGCGACGAGGCGGACCTCGAGGCGTACGTCGTCGATCGTGTCGACACGCTCACCGCAGACGGCGCTGTGGCCGAATTGGTTCTCGCCCAGCTCCAAGCCGACCCCGGGGCTTTGTTCGCTCCCTAAGCGTCGGCATGTTGCGAGCCGTAGGCGGATGGTTGAATCCGTCGTTTAGCGGGGCTGTGATCCCTTGCCGTTCGTCGCTGCCGTCCTTAACGTGACCAACGCCAGTCGGACGGGATCCCTGTTCGGCCAAGAACAGAAGGGGAGGCCACCACCGTGGCTATCGGAATCTATTTTGGAGACAGCGCATCGTTCACGGCGAAGGTATATGACGACGTTGTCAGTCGGCTGGAAGCGGCGGGTGCCGGCGCCCCGGCCGGCAGGCTGTACCACGTCGCGATGGAAAGCGGTGATCTCGTCAACGTGTTTGACGTATGGGACTCGCAAGAGTCCTTCGAGGCGTTCGGGGCGACGTTGATTCCGATCATGGCCGAGCTCGGCGCCGAGCCCGCCGAGCCGATGGTCCTCCCGGTTCGCAACGTCATCGAGGGCTGAGCCCCCCGCCATCCGCCTAAGCCGTTGCGATGCCGAGACTCAGCGGGCTTTCGAAACCCAAGCAGATATCTAGATAGGTAAGACCCCCCCCAAGACGGCATCTATGCCAGCTCCTCGAGCAGTAGGTGGGTAGCCCAATTAGCCGCATCGCCCCATGGGGCTGTGACCGATCGCACCTCTTCCTCAGATGACAGGGCGTCGCCTCCTAAGTAGATGAGGCCGATCGCTTTGCGCACCCCAAGATCGCCAGCCGCGACCGCGTCCGGCCTGCCAAGGCTGCGGGCCAGGAACCAATCGGCGGTCCAGCGCCCAACTCCCTTGATCTGGGTGAGGCGCTCGATCACTTCGGCATTCGTTGCGGTGCTCAGCTCGGCCAGCCGCCCCTCGGCCGCCGCCGTGGCGATGTTGACGATGTAGCGGCTCTTGGCAGTTGTGAACTGCAGCTCTCGGAGTCGAAGTGGGTCGGCGCCCGCCAGCGCTTCGGCAGTGGGGAAGGCCCACACCTCGACGTCCCCGACAAGGTGCTGGGTGCCCAGGAGCTCCACCAGTCGCCGCCTGGTGGTGGTGGCCCAAGCCAGGTTGACCTGTTGGGCGGTCACCGATGTGACGAGCGATTCGACGGGGTCGGGTTCGATGGGCGGGCGATAGCCGCCGAGCCGTCGCCACAGACGACCAAAGAACTCATCGGCGCCGACCAGCTGCTTTATCGGTTCGATAGGAAGCTGTCCGCCCAGGCGGTGGCGTAGATCGTCAAGGCAAGCGTCGGCGTCATCGGATTCGACGGTGACGCGACCATCATCGCCTTGCACTGCTCTATAGGCGCCGCCGGCACAGACCCGATAGAAGGCGCCATCGACCACCCTGTTGGCACCGTCGTCACCCCAGCGCCGGAAGCGGTCGATGGAGTCGGCCAGCGATACCGGTTCGTCGGGGGACCAATGTGCGAGTGCCATGGCGACGGCAACCCTAACTATGCGCAGGTACCTTGGGGCGATGGCCCGAATCACCCTTCTCGCTCTGGTTCTGCTGGTAGCAGCGTGCACGCCATCTCCGCTCGATGCCGAACCGGCCGAGATCGACACCTGCGAAGACATAGCCACGGCCACGGTTGGGGTGCTGCAGGACCAGTTGGACCTCGTGGCGACACTTTCGTTGGAGCAAGTTCTGGCCGACCCCGGGCCGCCGGAACTGGAGGCCCTAGAACTGCGAGGCGATGAGTTGGCGGCTCGCTCCACAGCCATCGGGTGTGGGGACGCCGAGATCGGAGTACTGATCAAAGATCGGTCTCAAGGGCTGGTGGCCGAGGGGCCGGTGGCCGAGAGGTTCCTCGATGCGATTCGGGACCGGATCGGGCCTTAGTGACCTATGCCGCAAGTCATGCGACACACGACACTAGAGCTGCGACGCTGCGGCCGAGTCCAGGAACCAGGTGACTTGGTTGGCGCCATCGGCCACCGCTTCGGCGGGTAGCCCGCTGCCACCCTGCAGGATCTGAGCCATGACTCCCGCCTTGGATTCGCCGCTTACCAAGAAAGCCAGGTGGCTGGCACGCCACAGCAGAGGCATCGTTGCGGTGAGTCTCCACGTTTGCTTCTCTTCGACCCAGTTGGAGACGAACAGCGCGATACGCTCATCGAGAGCGTCCGTGTTCGGGAACAGCGATGCCGTATGGCCGTCATCGCCCAGCCCGAGCAGAATCACGGTTGGCTGGGAATCGCCGAAGATGCTTGACAGCTTGACGTTGTAATCGGCGGCGGCCGCCTGTGGGTCAGCGGGAAGCCACTGCAAAGGCACGAAGCTGGCATTCACCTGGTCGAGCAACGCACCATGCGCCATGAGATCATTGCGATCTTGATGGGAGGGCGGCACCCACCTCTCATCCGACATCCAGGTAAGAACATGCGCCCAATCGATGTCTTCGTCTCGCAGCCGGAGGTAGGTGGCGCGCGGCGTACTGCCACCGGCCAGGCCGAGAGTTATGGGCGCGGTCCCCTCGCGCAGCCAGCGGGCGATCGTTGCAGCAGCCAAATCGGCCAGGGCGTCGGTGTCGTCCGAGATTCTTACGTCCGTCGCCATGGCGCCAGGCTAGAACTGGGCGGACATGACAAGAAGGTTGCGAATCGAGTGGTCCGAAGGTCGCAAGGTGACCGGCTTGCTGTCAATGCCCGACCGGCCGCGTCAGACCGGAGTGTTGCTGGCCCACGGTGCCGGGGCTGGGCAGTGGACGCCGTTCGTGGTGCACCTCAGAAACGGCCTGGCGGCCGGCCGCTACGCAACGATGTCGTTCAACTATCCCTATGCCGAGGCGGGCAGACGAAGTCCCGACCAGCCGAAAACCGCTCTCGCTGCCCACGGTGCCGCAGCCGATCGTCTCGGTACGTACACGAAGAAGGTGGTTCTGGCCGGCAAATCGATGGGGGGACGACTCGGGTCTCACCTGGCAGAGCATCGCTCGGCCCTGGCCGGGGTGGTCTACTACGGCTACCCCATCGTGTCGCCTGCGTCGCGCCAGGTGCGAGATACGTCACATCTCGGCAACGTCGGCGTGCCGCAACTGTTCTTCGCAGGCACTCGCGACCCGCTCTGTCCACTTGAAACATTGCTTGAGGTGACCGCCGGTCTCGACGACACCACGGTCGCCATCATCGAGGGCGGCGACCACTCCTTCAAGGTTCCAAAAGCTGTCGGCAAGCCATACCCCGACGTGCTCGACGACCTGGTCGCCATAACCCTCGATTGGCTGGGAGGCCTCTAGGACGGCGCCTTGCGGAAGCGACCGGACACAACGCGACCTTTGATGGTCTCAAGCGTCCATTCCGATCCCTTCGGCCACTCCATCCCGCCGTCTAGCGGCACGCCTTCCGCCGCCAGATGGCCGATGAGGTTCGAGATGATGTCACCATGAGTGCACAGAACGGCGGCTTGGCCCCGAAGCTCGGAGATGAGGCTGAGGGTCTTCTTGACCGAGCTGCCTTCGGCCAGGCGCTCGTCTTCCTCTACAGGGTTTCCGATGCTGTTGGCCAATGGTCCCACCGTCGCCAGGCAGCGCGGATAGGAGCTCGAGACGATGCGTTCCACCGGCAGGCGTGAAAGCCGCCTGCCGATCTTTTGGGATTGACGGATGCCTTTCTTGGAGAGCGGCCGCTTGATGTCTCCCTTTGAGTTGCTCCGAGTACCGGCCGAACCGTGCCGCAACAGGTGGATGCGGCCCTGTGCCGGATCGGCTTGCAGCTGGGCCGCCCAGGCCAAGACATCTTTGTCCTTGCGAAAGCTGAGCCGCTCGATGGCGTCGCTCTCGTCCAGCCAGACCACCTTGTCGACCTCATTGTTCTTGGCGAACTTGCCCTTTTCCGCCTCCATCAGCCAATACCGCACCGCCTTGAATCGCCCGCCCTTCAGCTGGTAGCCGATGCTTCCCAGCTCGACAACCGGCCGGCACTGGAAGCCGGTCTCTTCCCGCACCTCTCGAAACGCCGCTTCCGCCGGCCCCTCTCCCTGGTCGATCTTGCCTTTGGGCAGAGTCCAATCCTTGTATCGGGGTCGGCGGATCAAGAGAAACTCGGGTCCAGACTCGGTACGGCGAAACACCACTCCACCAGCGGCTCGGATCGGTTTCGCCATCAGCGGCCCTCGGCCCGAGCCGTTGCCCTCTCCTGAAGGACCTCGTGAGTGTTGATGCCCACGACGGTGGGGACCTTCTCCCAGGACCCGTCGGGGTTGAGCTGCCAGGCGAGAACGTCGTCTGCCAAGTTGACCTGCAGAATCTCTTCGAGCCGCTCCCGGAGGTCGGGATCCTTCACCGGTGCCACAGCCTCTACCCGGAAGTCCATGTTGCGGGGCATGAAGTCTGCCGAGCCGATTCGGTACACGGCGTCAGGTCCGGGGCGACCGAACCGGTAGATGCGCGAGTGCTCCAGGAACCGTCCCACGATGGAGCGAACCCGGATGTTGTCGGACAAGCCGGGCACGCCTGGCAGCAACCCGCAGGTGGAGCGGACGATCAGGTCCACCTGGGTTCCAGCTTGGGAAGCTTCGTAGAGGGCGTCTATCAGGCCGGTGTCGATGAGGTGGTTGATCTTGATCACGATCGAGCCTTCCGGACCAAGCGCAGTCTGGTCGGCGATCCGCTTCAGAAGCTTCTGGCGCAGCGAGGTGGGAGCTACCCACAGGTTGCGGTAGTTGTCGCGGTGGCCGAAGCCGGTGAGGACATTGAACAGCTCGGACAGATCAGACCCGATCTTGGGGTCGGCGGTGAACAACCCGAGGTCCTCGTAGAGGCTTGCGGTCTTTGGGTTGTAGTTGCCGGTCCCGATGTGGCTGTATCGACGGACTCGGCCCCCTTCGTTCCTCGCCACAAGCAACACCTTCGAGTGGGTCTTGAGGCCGACCACGCCGTACACAACGTGAACCCCGGCCTCTTCAAGGAGCCGGGCCCAGCGGATATTGGCTTGCTCATCACCGCGTGCCTTGAGTTCCACCAGCACCACGACCTGTTTGCCAGCTTCGGCGGCCCCGATGAGAGACCTAACGATCGTCTCCTCACCGCCCATGGCTGGATCCTCTGGCATCGATGTGCGATACAGGGTCTGCTTGATGGCTAGAACGTTGGGGTCTTCCGCTGCCTGAGCCAGGAAGGCGCCGGCAGATGTGGCGAACGACTCGTACGGCAGATGTACCAGGATGTCGCCGCGGCCCACTTCAGAGAAGAAATCCACCGGTTCCTTGGCCAGGCGGGGTTGGGTTACCGGGGCCCAGGGCGCCGCCTTCAACCCGGGACGGTCGAGTTCGGTGAGAGCCCACAGGCCTCCAAGATCGAGGGGAGCGTCGCAGTACGAAACGTCATTGGCCGCTAGCTGCAGTTCTGCCAACAGCAGCTGGAGCACCTCGTTCGAGATGTCGGGGTGCACCTCGAGCCGCACCGCATGCGCCGTGCGCCGTTGGGTGCGTAGAGCCGATTCGACGGCGGCTAAGAGGTCCTGAGCCTCTTCCTCTTCGATAGCGGGATCGGCCCTCCTGGTCACCCGGAAGGGGTGATGACCCACGATCTCGAGGCCAGAGAAGAGCCTGTGGAGATGAGCAGCGATGACCTGCTCAAGGGGGACGAAGCGATGCTGGTCAGGAAGGACGATGAACCTGGGAAGAATGGGGGGAACCTTGACCCGGGCCAACTGGGATCCTCTGTCTCCGATCACCTGCACGGCAAGGTTCAGCGAGAGATCCGAGATCCATGGGAACGGGTGGGCGGGGTCGATGGCCAGCGGAGTGAGGACCGGGAATATGCGGTCCTCGAAAATCTCATCGAGTGCCCCCTGGGCTGCGGGATCCAACGCCTCGTAATCGGTGAGCGATACGCCGGACGCTTCGAATTCTGGGAGCAGCTCCTTCGTGAAGAGCTGGTCGCGTCGGGCTGTGAGTGTTGCGATCCGCTGCGAAATAGCTTCGAGGGTCTCGGTTGGGGAGAGCCCGTCGGCCGAGGCGCCCGTGTATCCAGCGGCGGTCTGCTCCTTGAGGCCGGACACCCTCACCTGAAAGAACTCGTCGAGGTTCTGGCTGACGATGGCAACGAACTTGACGCGTTCCAACAGCGGGAGGCTGGGGTCCTCAGCCAGCGCTAAGACCCGCTCCTGGAAATCGAGCAGCGATAGCTCTCGGTTGGTGTATCGAGCAGTCATGAGGGCCACCGATGTTATCGGCGCCGTTGAACCTCCCTAGAGGGAGTATGCCGACGTCCCTCGTAACTCGTCCCACTGCACGTTCGCGGTAGTGATTGACACCCTCCCCTGACCCCTCCCGCAAGCGGGAGGGGATTTCCGTGGTCGCGCCAGCGCTGGTTTCGCGTTGGGCGTTAGACGGGGATTGAGACGTGAGGGGTGTTACGAGGGACGCGGCGCCTAGCCCTCTAGCTTCGAGATCTTTTCGACGCGTCTGACGTGTCGTTCCTCGCCGGTGAACTCTGCCTTCAGGAAGGCATCCACCAGTTCCCAAGCCAACTCCACTCCGGTGATGCGCGCCCC
This sequence comes from Acidimicrobiia bacterium, assembly GCA_029863035.1. The sequence goes on from JAOTWH010000064.1 coordinate 8,464, forward strand.
CAGGGTCATCACGTTGGCGTCGTCGTGCTCCACGGCCTGGTGGGCCGTATAGACGTCGGCGGCTTGAGCGGCCCGAATGCCTCTGAGCTTGTTGGCGGCGATGGCGGCGCCGGCGCCGGATCCGCAGACGACGATGCCGCGATCGACCCGGTCGTCGAGCACGGCCTTGCCGACGGCTGCCGCAAAGTCGGGATAGTCGACAGGTTCGGTGGAGTGGGTGCCCAGGTCGGTGACCGCGTAGTTGGCTTGGCGCAGCCGCTCGATGAGATCTTCCTTCATCTCGTAACCGGCATGATCGCTGCCGATGGCAACCCGCATCTCGCTCCCTCCGCTAGGCGCCGAGGGTACCTGGGTAACCTCGGCGCGGTGCGTCGCTTCCTCCTCAGCCTGGTGATCTTGGGAGACTTCGCCCCGTAGAATCTTGAGGTGAACGACATTCTCGTTACCGGCGGCACGCCGCTGTCGGGTGCGATCTCTGTGGTTGGGGCCAAGAACGCTGTGTTGAAGCAGATGGTGGCGACTCTGCTGGCGCCCGGCATCCACCATCTCGACAATGTCCCTGCCATACAGGACGTTGCCCTAATGGGGGACGTGCTGCGCCACGTTGGGGCCAAGTGCTTGAGAGACGGCGCCATACTCGAGATCGAGGTGCCAGACGAGCCGCTGCCGGAGGCCCCCATCGACTTGGTGCGCCAAATGAGGGCATCGATCCTGGTGCTCGGTGCGCTGTTGGCTCGTTGTGGGGAAGCCCGAGTGGCGCTGCCCGGCGGGGACGACTTCGGCTCCCGGCCCATCGATATGCACCTGCTTGGGCTGCGGGAGATGGGCGCTGAGTTCGACCTCAGCCATGGTGTGCTCGTCGCCAGAGCGCCCGACGGATTGCATGGGGCTGACATCTATCTGGACTTCCCAAGCGTCGGCGCTACCGAGAACATCTTGTTGGGTGCAGTTCTGGCGAACGGCTCAACCACCGTTGAGAATGCCGCTCGCGAGCCGGAGCTCGAGGATCTCGCCAGATTCCTCATAGGGATGGGAGCTCGTATCACCGGCGCCGGCACATCGACCATCGTGGTCGAGGGCGTTGATGAGCTTCGGGCCGCCGATCACAAGGTGGTCCCAGATCGCCTCGAGGCCGGAACGTATCTGTTAGCCGGAGCCATCACCGGAGGCACCATCCGCACCTCGCAGTGCGTGCCAGCCCACCTCCGCATGGAACTTGCCAAGCTCAAAGAGTCAGGGTGCGAGGTGGAGACGGGGGATGATTGGATAGAGGTGAAGGGCCCCAAGCGCCCCACGCCCGTCGACTTCGCCACCCTGCCCTATCCGGGGTTCCACACCGACATGCACCCACAAATGGTTGCGCTTCTCTCGCTGGCCGACGGCACTTCGGTGATAACAGAGAACATCTACGAATCCCGATTCCGCTACATCGGGGAGCTGAACCGGATGGGTGCCGACATCACGACGGAGGGCCAGCATGTGGTGATCAAGGGGGTCGAGGGCCTGAGCGGATGCGAAGTGCAGGCGCCCGACATAAGAGCAGGAGCTGCTTTGGTCGTTGCCGCTCTGGCATCTCATGGCCGAACGCTGGTCACGGCCGCCAATCACATCGATCGTGGCTACGAGGACTTCGTCGGCCGGCTCCGGTCTGTCGGCGCACAGATCGAGACCTCAGCCTCCAGCGACAACTAATGCGAATTGTTGTCGCGGTCCTTCTGTCCTTGATGGCCGCGGCGCCCGCCGCCGCTCAGGAATCTGCTGCATTCGGGGAGGTGGAGTTTGTCCCGGCGGAGGGGACCACGCTCACATTCGGCGAGCGCTCCTATGCCGGAACCCTTCGCATGTCTGTTGCGCCAGACGGCTTGGTGTTGGTCGAGGATGTCGGCATCGACGGTTACCTCTCCGGCATCCGGGAAGTGCCGCTCTCGTGGCACGAGGAAGCTCTCGCCGCCCAGGTGGTGGCTGCCCGCACCTACCTCGCATGGACTCTGGATAGGGGAAGGAGCGCCGACGGCGTCAAATACGGCTACGACATCTGCGCTACGACCAGCTGCCAGGTGTATGCGGGGGTCGGCGTCGTCCGCGGCCCCGATGGCGATCGATGGGCAGAGGCGATCGAGAGAACAACAGGCGAGGTGCTTCTTTACGAGGGCAAGCCAGCCCAGGCGATGTATCACTCAACATCGGGTGGGCGCACCGAGCCGATAGAAGACATCTTCGATTCCACGCCAAAACCGTATCTGGTTGGCGCAGAGTCGCCGGGAGAGCAATCGCCGTTCGTTGATTGGTCCTATGAGATACCGGCC
>JAOTWH010000263.1 GCA_029863035.1 Acidimicrobiia bacterium
GATCGTGCCGCCGATCACTGCAATGGGGACGACGTACTTATGTACTTGTCGATCCTTCGTCCAAGCCGCTACAGCAAGGATCACCACGAGCGGAAACATGGCGGTTCGCTGATACCAGCACAGCGAGCAAGGGGCGAAGTCGGCGATCTCGGAGTAGTACAGGCTGCCCACCATGGAGGCCGTCGCGACCAGCCAGGCGAGCCAATACCCAAGGTTTTCGATCAGCTCACGCACCACCGCATCGAGACGGGCAGCGGATGTCGATATGCGGCCTGCAGCTGGCAGCGCCAACAGGGCGACCATCGCTACCAACGCACCGAGCGTGAGCAACGCGAGGAACCGGTCGACATCGAAGCTCACGCTGCCCCCAACTTCATCGCCGATGAGGGGGCGTTCATCGATGACCGATTTGAACGTTGTTCGTGCATGTCGCGGATACCTACCGCCTGGGCCTTCTTCGAGTATGGGTCGATGCGGCGCAGCTGACTAGGGCCGAAGGCCGATGCAGCACCGTCCTTTGGCACGCCCAAGCTCCAGCTACTAACCGCCAACTTCGCACTCCTGGTCTCGTCGGGATCTGGCAGCCGCCTGCGTGGTAGCGGTCAGTTATCGCCCCGCAGATAGGCCAGCCAATAGACCCCTGCCACCAGCAACGACCCTCCGATGATGTTCCCGATGGTTACCGCGCCCAGATTTCTTAGCGAGTCGGTGACGAGGCTTCCCCTGTCGAAGCCATCGAGGACGATGCCGTATGGCAAGAAGAACATGTTGGCGATGGAGTGCTCGAACCCGATCGCCACGAAGGCGGTGATCGGGAAGATGATCGCCAGCACCTTGTCGGTCACGGATCGGCCCGCCATCGTCAGCCACACCGCCAGGCACACCAGAGTGTTGCACAGAATGCCAAGGGCGATCGCCTCGGGAATCTCGAGCGCCGCCTTCGACTCGGCGATCGCCAGGGCTCTCTCTCCAACCTGGCCGCCGGCGAACTCGTCCACGTTGGCAGCCCACACCAGGCCGACCGTTCCGATGGCTCCGACCGTAGCCGCCGGTGGGTTCGGTGACGGTGACGATGAAGAACAGAGCGCCCAAGCCGATGAACGCGCCGGCCAGAACCGCCAATGTGAACATGGTCACCAGGTCCATGCGGGCCTTGGATATTCCGATGTCTCGTACCCGCGAGGCCACCTGGCGCGGGGCGTATGCGTCCGGCAGGGCTGCTACCAAGATCACTCCTTGGTTCGCACGGTATGGCATGTCGCCGCCTTGCTGCCAGGGTCTTTTGGGCTAAGCCGCGATCACGTCCGGGCGAAGGGAAGGGGCCCCGGGGGTCCGTGCAGCGGGTAGGTCGTTATGCATCACATACCTCTTGGGACTCCCTGTCCAGGGCCGAATGGCCGTTGTCGCGAATTCCCCAGTATCAAAGGACTTAGTGTCAATTCGGGCCTTTCGCCTCTAGAACGCGACACCGCATCTGGTGGACACTCAGTACATGCAGAAGCTGCACAAGACTGCACAAGCTCAAGCCGAGGGGAGTTCGATGTGTCCGCAATGCTGACGACCAAGGATGTGCAGGAGATCATCAATGTCGATCGGTCCACCATCTACCGAATGGCCGAGGCAGGGAAACTGCCGGCGGTGAAGGTGGGGAGACAGTGGAGGTTCCCAGCGGACGAGATCGAGGCGTTCCTATCGAGCGCCGGCACTGCTGACCCCGAACCTGTCGTGGAGACCGGTGCCGATTTGGCCACTCGTCTACTGCCTGGAGTGGCCAAGCCCCTCGCTGACCTGGTCGGCTCCATTTTCGGCGTAATGGTTCTCGTCACCGATCTCGACGGTGAGCCTCTGATGGAGCCGTCCAATCCGTGCGGACTATTCGCCTACGTGCATGGCTCCCCGCGAGCGAAGGACCGCTGCGCCGAAACGTGGAGGGACCTGGGATCGGATCCTCACATGCTTCCAAAGTTCAGGCCGACACCGCTGGGTTTCAATTGCGCCAGGGATCTGATCCGTGTCAACGGCGAGGTGATAGGGATGGTCGTCATGGGCGGAGTTGCACCAGCTCAATGGCCTCCCGTACCCGCCCGGATCAGGGAGTTGGCCAGCGATCTACGCGTGGACGCGGCAGCACTGAACAGCCATATCGACGAGGTGTTCCACCCAAGTGAGGACCAACAGGAGTGGATCCTCGATTTCCTTCCCCTGGTTACGTCGATGTTCTCGCGCATCGCAGAAGAAAGATCAAAGCTGGTCGAGCGGCTCGACAGCATCGCATCGCTGGCCGGAACCCATAGGAGGAGTGTCTAAGTGAAGAAGCTATTAGTTCTCGGTGCCGGGACGGCTGGGACCATGGTCGTGAACAAGTTGAGACCAAGGCTGGGAGATGATTGGCAGATCGCCATCGTCGATCAGGACG
>JAOTWH010000065.1 GCA_029863035.1 Acidimicrobiia bacterium
CCAAGGAAAACAGCCCTGGACTCCCAGGGCTGTGTCCTTTGGGCAGGTAGCTCAGTCGGTAGAGCACTGGTCTGAAAAACCAGGGGTCGGCAGTTCGATTCTGCCCCTGCCCACCGGAAATCTCCGGTGTTGGCTTGAGTTTCTGCTTGTCATCACCTACCGCAGCCGATAGTGGAAGACTCGTTCGCGACCGAACTGCTACCCAGAATCCGTGGCGAATACGGCATCTGATACCTGTTGAGCGAGTTCCTCCCGCAGCACAGGCGTGACGTGGGAGTACAGGTCCAGCGTGATGCCCACGCGAGTGTGCCCGGGGCGGTCGCTCACCGTCAGCGGATGTGCTCCGGCACCGAGGGCCAACGTCGCCATTCCGTGCCGAAGATCGTGGAGTCGAATGGCTGGGAGACCCGCGTCCCGAACGTGCCTCTTGAACACCTTGCTGAACCGCTCAGGGTGTATCGGGTCGCCCAACTCTCGAGCGAATAGGTTGCTGCATTGGCATGTGCTCATGGGTGACTACCCGCAACCAAGCCGCAGCGCCGGAGGCGGCGGTTAACCCTGGCATACCAGGGCGTGGCCCTTCCTGGTTCTACTTGGAGGAGATATCACCGAGAGCGGCGTGCAACCCGCCCTGTGAACACACGGTCGGTTCTAGCCACTGCTTGATTGCGGCGAGTGAGCTGTGACAAGAGAAGCGGCCCCTGAGGGCCGCCTCTCGATTGCTGACAGCCAATGGCTAACAGCTAATAGCTTGTCCTATCTCTGATCCATCGCGACGAACTTGCGCTCGGCCTCACCGACGTAGATCTGGCGTGGACGGCCGATGCGAGTCGTCGGGTCGAGCCGCATCTCCTTCCACTGGGCGATCCAGCCGGGCAGCCGCCCGATCGCGAACAGCACCGTGAAGATATCGGTAGGGAATCCCATCGCCTTGTAGATGATGCCCGAGTAGAAGTCGACATTCGGATAGAGCTTGCGCTCGGCGAAGTACTCATCGGAGAGAGCAACTTCTTCGAGTTGCACGGCAACGTCGAGCATTGGATCGTCTTTGCCCAACTTATCGAGCACATCACCGGCGTAGCTCTTGATGATCCGGGCCCGAGGGTCGAAGTTCTTGTAGACCCGGTGTCCGAATCCCATGAGCCGGAACGGGTCATCCTTGTCCTTGGCCTTGGCGATGTACTCCGACACATCGCCGCCGCCCTTGATGATCTCGTCGAGCATCTCGACCACCCGCTGATTCGCCCCACCATGCAGTGGGCCCGAAAGAGCGTGAATACCCGAGGCGACCGACGAGAACAGATTCGCCTGCGACGAACCGACCATCCGGACCGTCGATGTCGAGCAGTTCTGCTCGTGGTCCGCATGAAGGTTCAGAAGCACGTCGAGTGCCTTCGAAATGACCGGATCTACCTGAAATGGCTCGGTTGGATACGAAAACATCATGTGCAGGAAGTTCGACGTGTAGTCGAGATCGTTCCTCGGGTACTGGAACGGCTGGCTCAGGCTGTACTTGTAGCCCCAGGCCACCAACGTGATCATCTTGCCGATCAGCCGCTTGGCGCTGAGGTCGATCACCTCCTCATCGGTGGAATCCAATGAGTCCGGATAGAACGTCGCCAACGCCGACACTGCCGAGGCCAACATCTGCATCGGATGCGCATCAGCCGGAAACGCCTCGTAGAGGTGCTTCATGTCCTCGCGCACCATCGTGTGATGGTCGATCTCGTCCACGAATTGCCCATATTGGGCAGCCGTCGGCAACTCCCCGTAGAGGCAGAGGTAAGAGACCTCGAGGAATGACGCGCTATCGGCGATCTGCTCGATCGGGAACCCCCGATACCGCAGGATTCCATTCTCTCCGTCAAGGAAGGTCACCGAGCTGAGGGCTTCAGCCGTGTTGGCGAAACCCTTGTCGTGACTGACGATCCCGGTCTGCCCCCGGAGCTTGTTGATGTCGATTGCCAATTCGCCTTCGGTGCCGGTGATCACCGGCAGAGTGATCTCTCGGTCGCCGATTCTGAGAACGGCTTCGTCCATATCCGTCTCCTTTGCTGCGGATTCCGCGCACTGGATGGCCGACACGCGAAGCCAGCCCATCTGCTCCCAACGTCGCGCAGATCCCGGCTCCCAACCAGGGTCGTTGGCCCATATTTTCGAATCAACGTGGTCTCTTCGGGTAAGGCTCTAGGAACATTCGTGGACCCTGGCACACCGTGGCATGGCCTCGCCTGAGGTCGAACATCCCGACTTCGCGTAGCCGTGGCCTGTGGCGACCCTGAGCGAGCTGCTGAACCGCCTCGACGGCGACGAGAACAAGCGCGGCCGCCAGTTCGAGTACATGCCCGTGGTTTCTCACACACGACCCCCGCTACGGACGCCAGCTCAAGAAGGTCTGGCTCTGGGACGAGTGGCGTGGCCGGGCCGGTGGGGTGCGGACGCTGGCATCGACCTTGTGGCCAAGCACCAGGACGGCTCGCTGTGGGCCATCCAGGCAAAGGCTTACGACCCCGACCTCAGCGTCAAGAAGCCTGACGTTGACACCTTCCTGAGCGAGTCGGCTCGGAAGCAGTTCTCCTCCCTTTTGTTGCCAGTTCCTTTGGTGGAGATTCGCTTCGGCCCGGCTAGCTGACCAATAGCTGTCAAACGGCCCTATCTATCGCGGTCGAGTGGGTAGCACTGTGAGTCCGCGATGGAGATGCTCATCGTGTACGAAGGCGAGCGCGGCCACACCCGTAAGGCTGCCCAGGCAATGGCCCGCGCCGCGGTCGCGGTAGGCGCTGAAGCGACGGTCAAGCCCATCGAAATGGCCGAACCAAATGACGCGGTCCGGGCCGACGCCCTGGTGGCCGGTTGCTGGGTGAAAGGCAACGTTCCCTTCGGCGGCGCTGAAACAGGCCGCATGATCGACTGGATCGAGCGCCTGCCGGCCATGGATGGCAAGCCGGCCGGGGCATTCTGCACCTACGGGCTCTTCCCTCGGTTGTTTGCCGACGCTGTGGCGCGTACCGGCGAGACGCTCAATCGCATAGAGGCGGGCCTGGGTGCCAAGGGTGTCGAGGTGGTGACCACCCACGCCATTCACCGACGCTCGCCGGACGATGGCGCGGCAGCGTTCGTGGGCAGTGTGCTCAAGAACGTCGACGGCTGATCGTCCCCTCTTCTCCCACCGCCAAGCACGTTGCAAGGCGTATCCCTTCGAACCAGCCCACGGGCTGGGCCGCCGGGCCCAGGCTTTCGGCCCTGGCTGCCCGGTTCCTCCCTCTGCAGAATTGAAATCGAAAGGTCTCGATGAGCACCATCAGGTTCGCTGCCAGTCTTTGTCTTGCTCTGACCCTCGCCCTGGCTTCTTGTGGCGGCGATGTCCAGGTCGAAGACACCCACCCCGAGGTCTCGACATCCGCCGCGCTGAGCGGGGACACGGGAGATGTCGTGGTCAACAGCACCCGTCCTGATGGCCCGACGCCCGTTGTGGTGGACGCCGACATGGGCGGGGACGACATGATGGCTCTGCTGTACTTGCTGGGCCAGCGCGACGTGAGTGTCCTGGCTGTCACCGTCACCGGAACGGGGTTAGCTCATTGCCCCGCTGGTGGCGCCAACGCCCGTGCGATTCTCGATCACGTTGGTGCCGAGGAGATCCCAGTGGCTTGTGGTGCGGTGGAGCCCCTCGCAGGGTCAAACACTCTTCTGGACGAATGGCGCGATGGTGCAGACCTGTTGGGAACCCAGCTCGGGTTGGAGGTACCGGGGTTCGAGGGTTCGGGAGCCATCGATCTGCTGATCGAGACGGTTGCACGATCGTCGGAGCCCGTCCGGCTATTGGCGATCGGGCCGCTTACCAACGTGGCGCTTGCCATCGACCAGGACCCGCAGATGCTTAAGAACCTCACCGAGATCGTGATCATGGGAGGCGCGGTTGGTGTGAGCGGCTCGGTCGATCCGGAGTATTGGGCCGAATGGAACTTCTGGGCAGATCCGGTGGCCGCCAATCGGGTGCTGCGGTCCGGCGTGCCCATCACACTGGTCCCGCTGGATGCCACGAACTCCGTTCCGGCCTCCGTGTTCTTTCATGAAGCCCTGGCTGCGCAGAAGGCCACCTCAAGTGCAGAGTTGGTCGATCGGTTCTTCGTGGTCAACGACTTCAATCTGGTGGGCGGCGCGTATTTCTTCTGGGACCCGTTGGCTGCTGTCGCGATGATCGATCCGGGCGTGGCTACCTACGAGACAAGGCATCTGGAGGTAGTGGAAGAGGCTGGCGTCAAGCTTGGAGCTGTTGTCGATTCTCCAGATGGCCCTGAGGTTCGGGTCGCGATTGGAGCCGATCGGGAACGGTTCGAGAAAGCTTTTCTCACTGGCCTCAATGGTGGCGTGCTCTCGACGGTTGAGGTCCCGACGCCCGACCTCATGGTCCAGTTCAGCGACGCGGCATGCACCCTGCAGGGTCCCACCACATTCGATGCTGAAGAGAACACTGCAGCAGTTGTGGTTGAGATCCTCAATGAGACAACTGGTGCCGTGGCCGTCGTGTTCGGCCTTCATGCTGGCGTCAGTATCGAGCAAGTGAAGGCCGACGCGGCACTGGTCGGTGAGACAGATGAGCCGCCGTCATATTGGGAGCAGACCGGCGTGGCAGTGGCGTTCGGCGCGCCGCTCACCGGGGGCTCCGCAACCGGACGATTGGACCTGGTACCCGGCGAGCATGCAGTGATCTGTTCGACCGAGGACAACCACCTGACCGTGGCCGGCGAGGTGGTGATCGATCCGGGCAGCGGCTAGGAGGCGGAGGCGCTGCGCTAGGGGGCTCAATACGCGAAAAACGCCGGTCCCGATGGACCGGCAGTTCGTGGGTGGGGGGAGTCCTTAGTGGCGCTTGCGGCCCCGCATCAGCGCTTCTCTTCGATATTTGACCATTTCTTCGACCATGAGTGGATGCACTACGAGTTCTCCCTTTGTGGTTGCTGGTCCCAACCGACGTATCCGCAGCTGCAGGTGAAGTGGACTGCGAAGCCGCTGGGCAGGCGCCTCAGCTCGTCGATCGCTTCCAGTGACACGAGCACTCTGGTGCGGTGTCCTGGGCAGTAAGGGGCGAACACCTAGACCACCCGGCGCCTGGCGCGAGCCATTTCAGCCCGCAGCCCGATCAACTCGACCCGGGCATCGACCAGCTCACCAAACGAGGCGCCTGTGATGCGCAGTTCCTCATAGCGGGAACGGGCTCCCGCCAATTTCTTGAAAGCCGATTCGAAAGACATGATTGACCTCTCTCTGTAATGGTCTATAGTTCTTTAGACAGTTACAAGGTATAGTATCGGGTGTAAGGAGTCAAGTGGATTTTTCTCATTACAGCGATACGGCGGTACAGATGGCCGTAGACCTCGTCAACACAGTTGATCGAGCCAGTGGCGACGACCAGCTGACCGACGTTGACGGACTGTTGGCGTTCTTGGATCGCTACGCGTCGGAGTGGGATCGCGACGATTTCGACCCCAAGGCCATCGCCCCGATCCACGTCGAGCGAGTGCGACGGCTCCGTACCCGGTTGCGCGCCGTGCTGGAGGCGGACACCGCCGAGGAAGCGGCCGACGGGCTCAACCGGATCCTTATCGACGTCCAAGCCACCCCGCGTGTCAGCCTTCACAGTGAGCACCCTCACATGCACTTCGAGCCAAAGAAGCGCGGAGTGGCGAAGTGGTTGGGGGCGGCCACCGCCATGGGCATCGCCACTGTCCTCGTCGACCAGGGCATCGAGAGGTTCGGTACCTGCGCCTCCACTACCTGCGTTGATTCGTTCATCGACACGTCGCGCAACCGCTCGCGACTCCATTGCTCGACCACTTGCGCCAACCGAGAGCACGTCGCCGCTCACCGACGACGTGCCGTTGCCGTCAGCGAGAACTAGCCCCTGGGGTCGGGGATCTTGTTGCCAAAGCAGTCGAGACCTTCCCCTGGCCGGTAGATGGCGAACACCGAATCGTCCAGAACCCTGCCGTCAGAATCGGTTCGTTGGCGGAAGGTGTCGACCCTGGTGCATTTGGGCCCCCAGCGCGAGGTGGATTGTCCAGTTTGCTCCACCTCGAAATATGGCGTTGACCACAGCTGGACTGTGATCGAGGTCTCGGTGTACTCGGCCCACACCAGCATTGCATAGGGCGTGTTGTTGGTCAGCGCGAGGTCGGGGGCGGGATGACCCAGGGTTGCCTCGCGGCCACGGGGGTAGCGGCTGATGTAGATGGAATGGCTCTGATAGTCGGTGAAGTCGAGACCAGCGAAGAAAGCTGCGTTGAAGATCGTGGTGGCGAACTGTGACACGCCTCCACCCACGTCCTCCACGAAGTGTCCCTGCTCGATTGCCCCGGCGGCAACGAACCCGTTCTCGATTGTTCTCTCACCGACGAACTCGTTGATGGAGAAAGTATCGCCGGGCAGGATGAGTGCCCCCCGCACCAGGTCGGCCATGCGGTGGATGTTCTCCACCCGGGCACCGCAACACGCGTGGTTCGTTGTGAACTCGCCAACCAATGTCTCCACCCCGAGCGCTTCCGCCGAGCCCAGGCCACCGTCTGGCTCTGCCAGGCGAGCGATTAGCTGCACCGGTCCCTCGGCTTCTCCGCTCGCAACTGCGTACATGGCCTCGGCCACCTCACCGTCACAGCACACCATTACCGGGTCACCCAGATCGATCGATACCGAGGAGCCCTCCACGACGGCGAACGATGGTGCGATGGGGTCGGTGGCCAGCCCGGATAGGAACACCTCGAGCGAGCGTTTGACGCGCAACTCATCGAAAACGGGAACGAGGAAGCCGGAGGAGTCGTCGGAGACTATCCAGCGGCGCACTGTCTGAGGCCTGATCACCTCGCTGAAGTTGTTGAGGGTGACGACGATGCCCTGTGCGCTCAGTTCCCTGGCTGCTCGGATGGCCGCCTCGACATCGTCTTCATCGAAAAGTGGCCGGGCTTCGTCCCACTCGACCTTGACGACTATCGGCCGCTGGGGATTCGAAGCGGCGGCCTCCAGTCGGCTGCTCAGCTCGGGTGTAGCAGCGATCTTGAGGCCGGTCACCCCGTCGGTAACGACGAGGCGGCCGTCCACCGATTCGAAGCTGGGCTCCACTGGTATCGCTTTGGTGGCGGCCGGCTCTGTAACGAGGTACAAGCGGAGTGTCTCGGGGTCGGATCTATAGATGGTGTCCGCACGTCGCGTCTTGAAGAAGCTCACCGTCCAGCCAACCAGATCGGGACCGATGCCGCTGTCTCGACCCTGGCTGAGGGTCGCATCGACCGTTGCCTCGACGTCGACCAACAGGCCGAGCTGCGACGCGGTGGTGGTGATGGTGCGACCGGGGGCTCGCAACTCCACAATGTCATCGAGGTGGGCAGGACCGATCTCGGCGCTGACCAGCGCGGCTAGTTCGTTCTCGGTGACGCCCCCGACTGAGCGGCCCTCGAGGTCGACGTTGCGCATTACCTGACCGGAGTGAACGGCGCCGTCGATTAGCCATCCGAAAGTTGCTGTGAGTGCGATAAGGACGGGGAGGCTGAATACCAGCGCCCACCACCGGTTCCACCAGTGAGGGAACATGGCCGAAGATGGTACGACCTGTCGGGCTCTTCGGCCTCTAGTTGCTGTAAACCGTGGCCTGGGCCTGTGCCCACCGACCGGCGGCGAGCGCGTAGTGATCGGAGGCACCGTCTAGATCGCCCGCCTCGAGGGCTTCGAGGCTGGAGGTCACATCGGCTGCCGTCTCGTCGAGAACCAGATCCCCATCATCGAAGAGCTGGGCCACAGTGCCGTAGTCGAGCTCGACCACAGAGTCATTTGCGAACTCCGACAACCACGACACCAGCCCGTCGACCGGTGCGATTATCGACTCGTCGAAGCCGGCGGTCTGCAGGATCTCAACCGTTCTCTCCAGGCGATCCGAGGCATCGGACCGCCTGGTCCGGTAGCGAATGCTGGTCCCGGCCTCGGTTGTGACGATCTCACGTTGATCTGGACGAAATGCAGCGAACCAGCGCAGCGGCACGTGCCACGCCGAGGTGAGTATGTGGGAGCGAGCGTTGGGTTGGTTCTCGTAGATGGCCTCCAACTCCGCGGCAGCCCGCCTGACGACGTCTTCCGGGACGAGCATCGAGCCGGTCATCCCAGGGAACGAATGATGGAAGGCGAGCAGGCCTTCGAGCATGCGGAGCCTGGGACGGCGGGGGCACACGAAGGTCTTACCGTCGAATTCCAGCTGCAGCGCATCCTCGCGAATCGATTCCTCCCACAAACCGAAGTCGCCCTCAGTGACGACGCCCGCCTTATCGGGAGCTGCGTACGCGGGGAGATCGTCGTCGGCGCGCTGGCGGGTGTAAACACGGAGGTAGGCGGCGTGCACCATGAGTCGCATGCTAGGTGGAGCCCCCGATGAAACTGAGCGGGCTGATACCATCGCGGCTAGGAGGTGATGCGAGTGGGCGCATTCGATGCCATAGGCGCCGAAGGTTGCGAAGATGTCGTGTTCGGTTCCGACCACATCTCAGGTCTCGAGTGCATCATGGCCATCCATTACCCCTCCCTCGGTCCCGCCTTAGGCGGGACTCGCTCTTTCCCACACCATCGAAGATGACGAGCTCTATTTGACTACCGAACTCGCACCCGCCGACCACCGTGAGCTTGGTCTAGACGACACCGAACTGGTCGATATGTATCGGACGATGGTGCTGGCCCGCCGCCTCGACGAGCGCATGTGGGCACTCAATCGCCAAGGCTTGGCTCCCTTCGTTCTGTCGGTATCGGGCCACGAAGCCACCCAGGTCGGTGCTGCCTTTGCCATGAACCGCTCCGACGACTGGGCGTTGCCCTACTACCGAGACCTCGCCGTGAATCTGGCCCTTGGTGTAACCGCAGAGGAGGTGATGCTTGGGGTGTTCTCCAAGGCCACCGACCCGGCCTCGGGCGGCCGCCAGATGCCCAACCACTGGTCCGATCCGTCGCGGCGGATCCTCACCCATTCCTCGGTGATCGCCACTCAGTATCCGCACGCATGCGGGATCGCCTACCGACTCAAGCAACAGCAGAGCAACGCGATCGTGATGGTGTTCGGAGGGGAGGGGTCGACTTCGGAGGGCGATTGGCACGAGGCGATGAACTTCGCCGGCATTCATCAGCTCCCAATGGTTTTCGTTATCGAGAACAATCAGTACGCCATTTCGGTGCCAGAGGCCCAAGAAGTGGCCGGCAACCTGGCGGATCGAGGCCTCGGCTACGGCATCCCCGGCATGGGGGTTGACGGCAACGACATGGTGCAGGTATACGCCGCGGCTAAGACGGCCGTCGACCGCGCCAGGGACGGCGAGGGCCCATCGCTTCTGGTGGCCCGCACCTATCGCTTCTACGCCCACACGTCGGATGACGATGACACCCTGTATCGAACTGCCGAAGAGGTTGAGATCTGGCGTCGCAAGGATCCCCTCACGATCGCGTGGCAGTACCTGACGGAACAGCGGTTGCTCGACGAGAAGACGGAGGAGGAGATCGACGAGTGGGCCGCCGACACGGTGGCTGCCGCGGTGTCGGCAGCAGAGGCAGCGCCCGATGCCACCGATGCCACCGGCGGCGTCTATGCCAATCCCATCGTTCCTTCAGAACCGGTGACCGAGGTGGAAGAAGTGCCAGAGGGTGAAGAGGTCAACCTCATCACCGCCGTCAACCGGGCGCTGCACGACGTGATGACAACACACGCGGACACGGTGCTATTCGGAGAAGACGTCGCTCATGAGAAGGGAGGGGTGTTCAAGGCAACGGAAGGACTGTCCAAGGCGTTCGGCAACGACCGTTTGTTCAACACGCCGCTCTCTGAATCGCTAATCGTCGGGCTGGCCATCGGCATGGGAGCAGCCGGGGCCAAACCGCTGGCCGAAATTCAGTTCGCAGACTTCATCCACCCCGCCTTCGATCAGCTGGTGTCGGAGGCTGCGCGCATTCACTACCGCTCCAACGGTGGATGGAACTGTCCCATCACGGTGCGGACCCCTTACGGCGGAGGCATCCACGGTTCCCTATATCACAGCCAATCGATCGAGGCCTTCTACTCCCACGTTCCCGGCCTGAAGGTGGTGGTGCCGTCGACGCCGGCAGACGTCAAGGGTTTGCTGATGTCTGCGGTGGAGGACCCCGACCCCGTGCTGTTCCTCGAGCCCAAGAAGCTATACCGGCTGGCGAAGGGCCCCTATCCCGAAGGACCTCACAGGGTTCCGCTTGGCAGGGCTGCGCTGCGGCGCAAGGGCGAGGACCTCTACATCATCGCCTACGGCACCATGGCCCACTTCGCCATGGAGGCGGCGTCGGAGTTGGAGAGCCAAGGAGTCGATGCAGGGGTGCTCGATCTGAGGACGCTCAAGCCGCTCGATTGGCCGTCGGTGCAAGCAGCCGTCGAGGCCACCGGCAAGATCATCATCGTCCACGAGGACAACGAGTTCGGCGGCTACGGCGCCGAGATTGCAGCCCAGATCGGTGAAAAGGCGTTCGACTGGCTCGATGCACCGGTGCAGCGCTATGCCACTCCCGACGTTCCCACGTTCCCCTTCGCCGAGTCGTTGGAAGCTCAGGTGATGCCCAGCGTTGCCGGCATAGTCGAGAGAGCAGCCCAGCTAGCCGCTCACTGAGACCCCCAGGCGCCTCCACCCGGGGTCAGCACCCTCAACCGATCGCCACTCTCGACATCGAACGTTGACTTGGCGTCGAGCTTCGTTCTCTCGCCCGCTTTG
>JAOTWH010000066.1 GCA_029863035.1 Acidimicrobiia bacterium
GTGTCTTCAACGGTGTCATGCAGCAGCGCCGCCGCCAGAGTGTCGGCGTCCATGCCGTACTCGGCAAGGATCTGCGCCACCGTGAGCGGATGGCTAATGAACGGCTCGCCGCTCTTGCGGAACTGACCGAGGTGAAGTCGATGCGCCAGGTCGTAAGCGCGATGGATCTTGGTGTCCGACGATTCGGGATGGCTCGCACGAAACGAGCTAAGGACGGGCTCGAGTTCGAGTATTACGGCGTCGTCGGGACGGACGCTGCGTTCAGGGCTTGTCATAGTGGACCAGCTTCGTCAACGTGATGTCAGGCGGAAGGCGATCCGCACCGTTGAGAAAGCCCAATTCCACCAAAACGCTCAGGCCGACCACCTTTCCCCCGAGGCGCTCGATCAGCCGGGCGGCGGCGGCGGCTGTTCCCCCCGTAGCAAGCACATCATCGACCACCAGCACTCGCTCGCCGTCGGCCAATGCGTCGAGGTGGATCTCCAGCGAATCGGTGCCGTACTCGAGTTCGTACTCCTCTTCTTTCACTACGTGCGGAAGGCGGCCGGGTTTGCGCACTGGTATGAAGCCAACCCCAAGCGCCCGGGCGATGGGTACCCCGAAGATGAAACCTCTGGCCTCGATGCCGGCCACCTTCGTGACCCCCTCGCCGGTATAGGGCGCAGCCATGTTGTCGATCGTCCAGGCAAGCGCCTCGGCGTCGGCCAGCAGCGGAGTTATGTCCTTGAAGACAATGCCCGGCTCAGGGAAGTCCGGGATGTCCCTGATGAGGGCTTTCAGTCTTTCTTCGGTCATGTCCAACAGGTTACCGCCGACGCTTGCGCCGTTTGGGTGGCCTGGGAACCGCACCGGTACCCACCGGGGGCCGAGGATCGTTATCCGATCGGGTGGGGGGTCGCTCCCCCGCGGCCGCGGCAGCAACGGGCTCCGGCTCACGCAACACGGCTTCGCCCTTGCGGGCGGCCCGCCTCGCGGCCCTTTGCCAGCCCTCTTCTCGCGCTTTCCACAGCGCCAGCAGCGGCGAGGCCACGAATATCGACGAATAGGTGCCGGCGGCGACGCCGACGAAGAGAGCAAGAGCGAATTCACGCAATGTTGCCGCACCCAACAGATACGAGCCGACGAACAACAGGCTGCCGACTGGCAGCAGCGACGTCAGCGAGGTGTTTATCGAGCGCATGAACACAGCATTCATGGCTCGGTTGACGATGCCGCCGATAGGCATGTCTTCGCCGAACTCGTCGATCTCTTCGATGATCTTGTCGAACACCACCACCGTGTCGTAAAGCGAGTAACCAAGGATGGTCAAGATGGCGATGACGGTCGCCGGGGTCACCTCGAAGCCACTAACGGAATAGACACCCGCCGTGATGAGCAGGTCATGAAACAGAGCGATCAATGCCGTGACCGCCATCTTCCACTCGAATCGCCAGGAGATGAAGATGCCGACGACGATGAGGAAGATCACGAGTGCGCGCAGCGCCGAGGCAGTCACCTGCTCGCCGAATGTTGGCCCCACCGACTCAACGCTGGCGTCGTCGACCGTGGTCCCAGCGGTGTCAACGACCACGCGCACCAATTCAAGCTCAGCGTCTGGGCCCAGTTCCTCGGTCTGCACCCGCACCCCCTCACCGCCTCCAGTGAGCTGAACCCTGGCGCCCTCCTGGCCGACGCTTGAGAGCGCATCTCTGAAGTTTGACAATCCAGCATCGGCGGGATTGGGCGCCTGCACCACTGTGCCCCCCTCGAAGTCGACGCTGAGGTTCAGGCCCCGAAAAAGCAGCGAACCAACGGCAATCAACAACAGCACTCCCGAGAATACGAACCACTTCTTGCGAGCACCGACGAAGTCGAAGTTGTTCTCTGCCCGATACAGCCGACCGAACAAGCTCATGCCGTCGCCCCCGCCTCAGCCTCGACGCGATGTCCAACGGCGCCCCGAACGCTCAGTCGACCGCCGTCACCGAGACGGGTTCGGACCAACCAGGCGGCGGCCGGACGGGTGAAGAAGTAGGCGACGATCACGTCGGTGATGGTCGCCAGGCCCAGGGCGATGGCGAAGCCACGCACCGGTCCGATGGCCAACAACCACAACAGCCCTGCCCCTGCCAGCGAAACGGCGTCGGCGGTGAGAATGGTCCTGAACGATCTGGCGAAAGCGTGGTCCACCGCTGAGCGAAGCGTTCTGCCCCTCCGCACTTCATCCTTAACGCGTTCGAAATACACGATGTAGGAGTCCGAGGTGATACCGACCGAGACGATTATCCCTGCTACCCCCGCCAGCGTCAGTGTGAGTCCCTGCGTCTCACCCAGCAAGCTGAAAGTGACGAGCAGCAAAGAGCCGAACACGGTCAATCCGACCACAGTGATCAGGCCAAGAGCCCGGTAATACAGGATCATCGCCAGGGCCACGAGCGCCAACCCCCCGGCCCCGGCCAACAAACCGGCACGCAGGGAGTCGTCGCCAAGCGTGGCCGAGACCGACTCGACCCGCGACCTCTCGAACAGCGCCGGCAACGCCCCGTATCGCAGCACCGTGGCTAGATCCTCAGCTTCGGCCTGCGGATCTCCCTGCCCGAACCCGATCGTGATGTTCACCGCGCCGGCGTCGAGGCCTTCCTCGGGAGTGACACCTTGTGCCACTTGCGGAGCAGACACGACTTCCCCATCCAACACGATGGCGAACTGCCGCTGTGGGGTACCAACAGCGAAACCAGCCAGCACCTTGGTTGCCTCTTCGAATTTGGTCGCCCCCTCATCGGTGAAATCGGGATCGACCACCCACTGTCCCGCCCCTCCCCCTCCCGATCCGCCGAGGAAGCCGGCGGTGGCGTCGGTAATGTCGGCGCCCAACACCAGCGCCGGCCCGACTTGATAGACGATCCCGGTCGAAGGCTCGAGCAGGTAGGCAAAGTCGGCTTCAGGATCGTCATCGATCGTCAGGCCAGTATTGGGATCAACCCCGGCCGGCAGCACCAGCGGGAGAGTCGTCGTAGTGGTCGGGATAGTTGTGGTTGGGGCGATGGTGGTTGAAGTCGAAACGGTGGTAGTGGTCTCCCCAGCGGCGACGGTGTCGGTCGGGACTGTGTCCGTTGTGGCCGACGCAGCGTCGTCGGTCGCACTGGCGGCGGCATCGAGCTGCTGTTGGAACAAAGCCTGCTCAACCGCCGGACTAAGGCCTGGGGCCGATCCGATCTGAAAGACCTGGCGGAAGGAGAGCTGCCCGATGGTGCCAATGGCGTCTAGCGCCCTTTCGCGATCCTGAACACCGGGCAGCTGCACCACGATGTTGCGATCGCCCGACAGCGCGATCTCTGGCTCTTGAACGCTGCCCAATGCCTCAATGCGGCGCCGCATGATCTCGACCGCCTTATCGAGCACTTCCTGTGCGGTCCCCTCGGGCGCAGTGAGGACGACCGAGAATCCCCCCTGCAGGTCGAGGCCAAGCACAGGCTGAACGCCAGTGGCCAACACAGCGCCGAGCGAGCCCCAGGCGATCGCCAGGGTGATGAGCGCTATGAGAAAGGCACGGCGTTTGCTCACTCGGCCTCCGTGTCGGTCACCGTCTTGGCCGCGATCGCCCGGCGAGCGACTCGAAGGGTTACGCCTCCCTCAACCTCTATGACCGCGGACTCCTCGTCGATGCTGCGGATGGTGCCGTAGATGCCGCCGGCGGTCTGGATGTCGTCCCCCACAGCGAGCGTGGCCATCAGGTCCTGGTGGCGCCGCATGCGGGTTCGATTGGGTCGGATAATCAAGAACCAGAAGATGCCGCCCAGAATGGCGGCGTACAAGATGAGAGTGACAACGGTCGAGCCGCTGTCCTCTTGCGCAAGTATTAGGGCGTCCAAGGTGACCTCCGAGAGGTGAGAGCCGGAGTGGAGCATCGTAGCGGCGTCGCAAGTTAGCGACGCTTACCGACCGCCCTTGCCTTGAAGTCAGTGAAAGTTCCTGCTTCGATGGCGGCCCGAGCGTCTCGCAACACTCCAAGTGTGTAGGTGAGGTTGTGGATCGACAACAGCCGGCGACCGGTGGGTTCGTTTGTCAGATGCAGGTGGCGCAGGTATGCCTTGCTGTATCGGTCGCAGGTTCGGCACTCGCACGATGGATCAAGCGGCGCATCGTCCTCGGCATGCTCGGTGAGCCGGATGGCGAAGTCACCTACCGATGTCAGCACCTTGCCGTGGCGAGCCAGCCGGGTTGGCCATACACAGTCGAATAGATCGGCACCGCGCTCCACGGCGTCGAGCACGCCTTCGGTGTCTCCCAGCCCCATCACATAGCGCACCTTGCCCAGCGGGAGCTCGGCCACCGCAGCTTCTAGGGCCGCGTTGCGCTCTGGCAACTCTTCGCCAACGGACAGGCCTCCGATGCCGAACCCGTCGAATCCCAACGCAGCAGTACGTGCCGCGCTCAAAGCCCTCAGTTCGGGGTCCGTGCCCCCTTGCACTATTCCGAACAAGCTCTGGTCCTCCCGAGTGCGAGCGGCGAGCGAGCGCTCTCCCCATCGCAGCGTCCTCTCCATTGCCTCGCTGACAACCTCGCGAGGGGCCGGCAATCCCACCAGCACATCGAGTGCCATGGCGATGTCCGATCCCAGAAGCTGCTGAACCTCTACGGCCCTTTCTGGGGTGAGATTCACCACGGAGCCGTCATAGCTGGAGCGAAACTCCACTCCTTCCTCTGCCACCCGGCCGTCAAGTGAGAAGATCTGATACCCGCCCGAATCAGTCAGTGTTGCTCCGTCCCAACCCATGAACCGATGCAGTCCGCCCACCGCCGCGATCCGCTCGGCTCCGGGCCTCAGCATTAGGTGATAGGTATTGGCCAGGACTATCTGGGCGCCGGTCTCCGCCAGATCGCGCCCATCGAGATGCTTCACTGATCCTCTGGTGCCCACCGGCATGAACGACGGCGTTTCCACCTCTCCGTTGGGGGTCTTGATGACCCCGGCCCTGGCACCAAAATTGTCGGCGGTGATAGCGAATTCGAGACTCACGAGCGCTGTGCCAGCATCGCGTCACCGAACGACAAGAACCGATAACCGGCGTCCAGAGCGTGTTCGTATGTCGAGCGCCACTCGCTACCCATGAACGCCGCGATCATCACAACGAGAGACGACTTCGGGACGTGGAAATTGGTAACGAGCAAGTCGACGACCTCGAAACGGTATCCCGGAGTTATGAAGAGATCGGTCGATCCGGTTCTGGTCTCAACCAGGCGCCCTCCCGTTGCAGCCGACTCCAGTGCGCGCACTGTGGTGGTCCCCACGGCCACCACCCTGCCGCCCCGTTTTCGGCAACGAGCGACCGCTTCGGCCGCCACATCGCTGACCTCGAAAGATTCAGAATGGATCTCGTGGTCGTCCAAATCGGGGGCGTCGATGGGACGAAAAGTGTCGATGCCGACAGTGAGATCGACCTGGGTCAGTTCGATGTGTCGGGTGGCGAGCGCATCGACGACGGCTGGCGTGAAGTGCAGCGCCGCCGTTGGCGCTGCCGCCGACCCCAAGGACTTGGCGAACATGGTTTGGTACCGCTCCGGATCGGCCAACTGGGACTTGTAGTAGGGAGGTAGCGGGATCTCTCCTACCTCCTCGATCCGCTCCTCGAGATCGCCATCGGCTGAAAGGTCGACGGTAACCAAGCCTTTGGCCGGACCGTCGACGACGATCGCCTTGATGCCGTCGAAATCCAGAACAGAACCTGATCGCAATCTCCTGGCCGGCTTGACCATGGCCCTCC
The DNA here is from genome assembly GCA_029863035.1 of Acidimicrobiia bacterium. Next base: position 5,745 of record JAOTWH010000066.1, read on the forward strand.
AGCGAGAGCCGATTCCGTCGAGCAACAACAACTCGGCCCGGCCGCCGCTATCGGCTTTGGAACCGACCAAGCGCGCCTTTCGCACCCTGGTGCTATTCACCACCACCAGATCACCTGGATCTAAGAGCGTCGGCAGGTCGGCGAATGTGTGATCGCTGAGGTTGCGACTGTCCAACAGTCGCGACGAGTCTCTCGGTTCGATCGGCGCTTGGGCAATGGAGCTCTCGGGGAGGTCGTAATCGAATAGGGAGGTGTCCATTAATCACATTTAACCGTCGCCCCTCCCGCTTGCGGGAGGGGTAGGGGGAGGGTGTCAACCCGTTCGTAGATTCCGGCGCGTTGCTGGTTCGCGGTAGCGATCGCCACCCCCACCCGGCCTCCCCCGCTGCGCGGGGGAGGTGGAAGAATCGCCCCGTCAGCGCCCACGCCGCGTATTGCAATCCTCTCTTGCTAGATACGGGAAAGCGAATGGAGGAGCAGGCCCTACTCCAACAACCTGGCTTGATCTCCCGCGGGGGTTGCGGGCGGCACCAGACCCAAATGGTCGTAGGCGGCTGGGGTGGCTACCCGGCCCCGTGGCGTTCGTTTCAGCATTCCGAGCTGCATTAGGAACGGCTCGTAGGCATCCTCCACCGTCTCGGGTTCTTCGCCGACTGCGATAGCCAGGGTGGAGAGCCCAACCGGGCCTCCGCCGAACTTCTCGGCCACTGCTCGCAAGATCGATCGATCGACTTGGTCGAGCCCGAGGGCGTCGACCTCGAACACGACCAACGCCTCAGCTGTGGTCTCGGAATCGACCACTCCGTCGGCTCGAACGGTGGCGTAATCGCGAACTCGGCGCAGCAAGCGGTTGGCGATACGCGGAGTGCCTCTGCTCCGAAGCGCTATCGCCTTTGCACCGTCAGGGGTGGCGGCAACCTCGAGAATGGCCGCAGAGCGGGTAACTATCGCTTCGAGGTCTGGCGGCTCGTAGTAATCGATGCGGGCGACATATCCGAAACGATCCCGCAGCGGCGGCGCCACCCTGCCAACTCGAGTCGTTGCTCCGATGAGGGTGAACGGAGGCAGCTCGAGTCGAATCGACCTTGCTCCTGGACCCTTGCCAACCACCACGTCGAGTCGGAAATCCTCCATGGCCGGGTACAGGACCTCCTCAACGATGCGTGGCAAGCGATGGATCTCGTCAACGAATAGCACGCCGCCAGCTTCGAGGTTGGTAAGCACGGCCGCCAAGTCGCCTGCTCGCTCCAGGGCCGGCCCGGAAGTGATCGTTATCCGGGCGTCCATTTCGGCCGCCAAGATCCCGGCGAGCGATGTCTTGCCGAGGCCGGGAGGTCCCGAGAAGAGAATGTGGTCCAGAGCCTCGCCCCTTCCTTGGGCAGCCTCGGACAAGATCTGCAGGCGATCCTTCAACTCGGTCTGTCCAATGAAGTCCGCCATGGTTCGCGGCCGCAGCGTGGCTTCTGCCTCAACCTCCACCGGCGAGTCATCCGGAAGCGGACCGGCCGACAAGATCCCTTCTTCCCTCATCTTCCCCCACCCAATGTCTTCAGGGCACTGCGAAGCAGATCCTCGACGTCTCCCTCTTTGGGAAGATCTTTGAGAGTTTGGCGTATCTCGGACTGCTGATAGCCGAGGCCCTCCAACGCCTGCCGCACCTGAGAAAGCGAGCCCTCCGTGGGCAGGTCTCCTTCGGGAAGCTCGAGTCGGGGGCGCAGCTCGAGGATCAGCTTCTGGGCAGATCGCTTGCCGATGCCGGGGACCGTCTCCAGAGTGGACACGTCATCGGCCATGACCGCTCGGCGAAGGTCATCGGGCGCCAAGGTTGCGCAGATGGCCATCGCCACCTTGGGACCGACCCCAGATGCGCCCAGCAGCAGTCGGAAGATGTCCCGCTCTGTCCCGGAAGGGAAGCCGAATAGCCCCATGTTGTCCTCGCGCACATGGAGGTGGGTGTGAAGCACAGCCTCCTCTCCCACGCCGGGCAGTTCGGCCAGGGCGCGCGGGGTGACCGTTACCTCATATCCGGTACCGGAGACGTCGAGCACGACTGTGTCGGCGGCCTGACCAACGATTGTGCCCCGGAGCCGGCCGATCATCGCGCCCCCTCGACGGCCCGGCGCATGGGGCTCGACTGAGCGTGACACAAGGCCACCGCCAACGCGTCCGATGCGTCAGCCGGCGTGGGCGGTGCCTCGAGCGAGAGGCGCATCATCACCGCTCGCTGCACCTGATCCTTGTCGGCGTCTCCGTATCCGCAGACTGCCGCCTTGACTGCGCTTGGTGTGTACTCATGAACCGGAATCCCCGATCTGGCGAGCGCAAGCAGAGCAACCCCCGACGCCCTGCCCACCGCCATGGCGGTGTGCAGGTTCTTGTTGACGAACAGGTCTTCGATGGCTGCCTCGTCGGGGCTGTACTCGGCGATGAGGCGGGTCAGGTCTTCGAATAGCTCGGAAAGGCGCTCGGCGATGGGGGCATCGGGGTCGGTGAGAAGCGCGCCTGCGCAAACGGCGCGACTTCCCTGAGGGGTCTCTTCAACTACCGCGTACCCCGTGCGCGACAACCCGGGATCGATACCCAATACGAACATATGTTTGGGGAGTTTACGACCGCCCTCTGACTCAACAAAGGATTGCAATCTCCCCCTCCCTCAGGGAGGGGGAGGGGGGAGGGTGGGGACAACACACGATTCATGGGCCGGACGCCACCCCCATCCCCTCGGGCCTTCGGCCCGAGGTACTTCCCCCTGAGGGGGAAGAGACATCAGCCCCTACCCAACGACCTCCGCCATCACCTCATCAGAGATATCGAAATTGGCGAACACCGATTGGACGTCGTCCAGTTCGTCGAGGGCATCGAGAAGCCGCAGCACCTTGGCAGCATTGTCGGACCCAACCGGAACGGTGGTTGTTGGGAGCTGGGTGACTTCAGCGGTGTCGCAGGCGATGTCGGCATTGTCGAGCGCCTGTTTAACAGCCTTGAGGTCGCCCGGCGCAGTGATTATCTCCCACTGCTCACCCGAGGGGCGCACGTCCTCGGCGCCCCCATCTATGGCCGCAGCCATCACGTCATCCTCCTCACCCGAGGCCAGCAGGTAACCCTTCTGTTCGAAGAGGTACGAGACCGAGCCGGGCTCGCCCATGTTCCCGTTGTTCCTGGTGAAGGCGGCCCGCACATCCGACGCCACTCTGTTGCGATTGTCGGTGAGGCACTGCACGTAGAGAGCCACGCCGCCCGGGGCGTAGCCCTCGTACCAGATCTCGTCGTAGGTGACGCCCTCGAGGTCGCCCGCGCCCCGCCTGATGGCCCGCTGGATGTTCTCGTGCGGCATGGACGCTGCCTTGGCCTTTTCGACAGCAGAGGCCAGGCTGTAGTTGGCCTCGACGTCGCCGCCGCCCTCACGTGCCGACACCTCGATGGCGCGCGCCAACTTGGCGAACAGCTGGCCTCGAGCAGCATCCTTGGCGCCCTTCTTGCGCTTGATGGTTGACCACTTGGAATGTCCCGACATCAGGCCCCCTCGAGGAACATGCGATGAACCCGAGTGTCGGTCGTCAGCTCGGGATGAAAAGCGGTAGCGATGATATTGCCCTGGCGGACCATCACCGGATGGCCGTTCCACTCCGCCAAGATCTCAACATCGTTGGCGGCCTTCTTTATCCATGGCGCCCTGATGAACACTGCCTCCATTGGCTCATCCAACCCAGCGATCTCGATGTGCTCCTCGAACGAGTCCACCTGGCGGCCGAACGCGTTGCGCTCGACCACGACATCAAGCACCCCTAGTTGGATCTGATCGGAATCCGCGGCGGTGCTGCTACCCAGAAAGATCATCCCAGCGCAGGTTCCCAGGGTGGGCAGGCCAGCTCTGATGGCTCCACGCAGCGGCTCGACCAGATCGTAACGCTCGGCCAGCATGCCGATGGTGGTCGACTCACCGCCGGGGAGGATGAGGGCGTCGATCCCGTCCAACTCGTCAACCGTGCGAACCTCGGTGGCCTCGTGACCAAGTGAGCGAACCATTGCGACGTGCTCGCGGAAGTCGCCCTGCAAGGCCAGCACGCCAACCAACATCGTTTATGAGCTCCGGTCCTGCATCCGCTCCGAGTCGGGGACGTCGGCAGCGCTCTGACCCGACATCGGTTCGCCGAGGCCCGCAGAGACTTTGGCCACGATGTCTGCATCGTTGTAGTTGGTTGTCGCTTCGACGATCGCGGCCGCACGAACTACCGGATCGTCGCTCTTGAAGATCCCGGATCCAACGAAGATGCCATCGCAACCCAGCTGCATCATGAGAGCGGCGTCGGCAGGCGTCGCGATGCCGCCGGCCGCGAAGTTGACGACCGGCAGGCGTCCGGTCTCGGCTACCTCGGCAACGAGCTCGTATGGGGCCCGCAGCTCTTTGGCAGCCGCCATTAGCTCGTCTGGCCCAGTCGTTGAGAGATTTCGGACCTGGCGGGTGATGAGGCGCGTGTGGCGTACCGCCTCTACGACATCCCCGGTACCTGGTTCACCCTTGGTGCGGATCATGGCTGCACCCTCGCCGATGCGACGCAACGCCTCACCTAGATCGCGCGCTCCGCAGACGAATGGAACCTCGAACGACCATTTGTCGATGTGGTTATCGGGATCGGCCGGGGTAAGCACCTCCGACTCATCGATGTAATCAACCCCTAATGCGGCGAGTACCCGCGCTTCGGCCAGATGCCCGATACGGGCCTTGGCCATCACCGGAATCGACACGGCGTTCATGATCTCGGTGACCTTTTTGGGGTCAGCCATGCGAGCCACCCCGCCCATGGCTCGAATATCGGCCGGGACCCGCTCGAGCGCCATCACGGAAACCGCCCCGGCGTCCTCGGCGATCTTCGCCTGCTCAGCGTTGACGACATCCATGATCACGCCGCCCTTGAGCATTTCGGCCAAGCCGCGTTTCACTCGATCAGTTCCACGAGCCACAGGTTCTCTCCTTGTCGTCAGGCCGCAT
>JAOTWH010000264.1 GCA_029863035.1 Acidimicrobiia bacterium
GTGGCCACGTCCAGCGTGAGCTTGGAAACAGACGCATCCTGGAAGTCACTTGAACCAAAGAAAGGAACGGTGGTCTGCTCGTGGGTTACATACACATCGACGGTGCCTTCATCCGGGCCCGGTCGCACCCCGATGCCGTCGGGAAGGCCCTCGAACAGGAGGTCGTCGTGGGTTTGGCCAACATCGATAATGGGTGTGACTGTGCCCCCTACGTTCAACGTGATCAAGGCCGGGCCCGGCGTATGGGTCGCCCCCGCCGGCGCGGTTGGCATGACCGCCACCAATAGGGCAAATGAAAATGCGATGGCTACCAAGCGTCGCCATCGCGATAAAGCAACTAGCTGCATTCTGAAATCCTCTCCTCCAGTGCGATCCTTGCAATCGCACTTAGGTCGAACCTACTCTGCGCGCGCGAGTTGTGTAGGGCACACAGCCCCATTTTTTTTCGCGACTACTAGGAAGATATAGCCAGGCAGCCGGGCCCGGATCGTGGCGCGACTGGCATACGCGTCGACGGACCGGCGGGGCGGACTCGGACCCTAACTAGCCTCGGCGAGTGAGGAGGGAGGTGATATATGGGCAAGCGCTACACACGTCTCACCGAGCCAATGGTGCGCGACAACGGCGAGCTACGGAGCGCCACTTGGGACGAAGCACTAGACCGAGCCGCTTCAGGCATGCGCCAGATCTTGGACATACATCCCGGTACCGCGTTCGGCATGTTCAGCTGCTCGAAGGCAACCAACGAGATGAACTTCTTCGCACAGAAGTTCTCGCGCCTGGTACTCGGCAGCAACAACATCGACAGCTGCAACCGCACTTGACACGCTCCTAGCGTCGCCGGTCTGGCGGCAGTCTTCGGGGCAGGAGGGGGAACCAGCAGCTATCGAGAGATAGAAGAGACCGACCTCATCATCTTGTGGGGCTCGAACGCCCGCGAGGCCCATCCGATCTTCTTCCACCATCTGCTCAAGGGTGTCCACAACGGCGCCAAGATGTACGCCGTCGACCCTCGCCGTACTTCTTCGGCAGCTTGGGCGGACACCTGGCTCGGCATCGACGTCGGAACCGATATCGCGCTGGCCAATGCTGTTGGCCGAGAGATCATTCACGCCGGGCTCGTCAATCAACAATTCATAGACCGGTCGACAACCGGCTTCGACGAATACGCCGCCAGCGTCGAGCCGTTCACGCTGGAAGCCGCCGCAGATGTCACGGGCGTGCCGGCGGAGGTCATCAAAGAGCTGGCCCACGACTACGCCACCGCAGGGACAGCCCAGCTGTGCTGGACGCTTGGCATCACCGAGCACCACAACGCCACCGACAACGTCCTCGCTCTTATCAACCTCTCGCTGCTCACCGGCCACGTGGGCCGATACGGATCGGGCCTGGTTCCCATCCGCGGCCAGAACAACGTCCAGGGCGGTGGTGACATGGGCGCCCTTCCCAACAAGCTTCCTGGATTCCAGAGCGTTGAGGACGACGAGCTGCGAGGCAAGTTCGAGGCCGAGTGGGGCCAAGAGATTCCCGCCAAGGCCGGCTGGCACCTCAGCCTCATGTTCGAGGCGATGGAGCGGGGCGATATGCGCGCCGTCTACATCATCGGCGAGAACCCGGCCCAGGCCGAGGCGGACGCCACCCGGGCCCGCCGCCTGCTTGATGGGCTCGAACTGCTGGTGGTGCAGGACATATTCCTCACCAAGACCGCCCAGATGGCGGACGTCGTGTTTCCTGCAGCCGCCGCCTGGGCCGAGACCGAAGGCACAGTGACGTCGTCCGAACGACGAGTGCAGAGGGTTCGCAAGGCTCTCGATCCACCAGGCGAGGCTCGCGACGACCTGTGGATCATCGCCGAGATGGCCAAACGGCTGGGCCACGATTTCGGAAACCCAACCGCCGAGGAGCTATGGGATGAGCTGCGCAGCCTTTCGCCAATGCATGCCGGCATGAGCTATGCGCGCCTCGAGTCGGAGAACGGCCTGCAATGGCCATGCCTTGACGAGGACGACCCAGGTGCCACCTTCCTGCACGGTCGACTGTGGGACGACGATCCGGACCAACGCGGAACGCTGGCCCCGTTCTCGCCGGTGGAGCAGGTGCCACCTGCCGACGAGCTCAGTGAGGATTTCCCGATACGTCTCACCACTGGGCGGCGACTCGACTCCTACAACACCGGCGTGCAGTCTGGCGGCTACAGCTCGCCCATCCGCAATGGCGAGACCATCGACATCGACCCCCTCGACGGCGAGCGGCTGGGCATCGAGGACGGCCAAGTCGTTCGAGTGGTCAGCAGGCGAGGTTCGGTTGATGCCCCGGCCCGGTTCGTCGCCGGGCTGCGGCCGGGTTTGGCGTTCATGACTCTCCACTTCCCAGACGACGTAGACACCAACGTGTTGACCAACGAT
>JAOTWH010000067.1 GCA_029863035.1 Acidimicrobiia bacterium
ACATCGTTGTGGTCGACCGCACCCAGGAGTTCAGAGGTCTTTATCACGTACTGGGCGGCGCCATTTCGCCGATCGAAGGCATTGGACCAGATCAGCTCCGCATGAAGGAACTAGTGGCTCGTATCGAGGATGAGTCGGTCACCGAGGTGATCGCCGCCACCAACCCGACGGTCGAAGGCGACGCCACTGCCCTCTATCTGGCCAGGCTGCTGAAGCCGCTTGGGGTGAAGGTGACCAAGTTGGCCTCAGGACTTCCGGTGGGAGGCGACCTCGACTACGCCGACGAGCTCACCTTGGGAAGGGCGCTGTCGGGGAGACGAGAGATCGAGGGCTAGTTCGGGAGGCTCGTCGTGAAGATCCTCATCGTCGAGCCCTACCTAGGTGGGTCGCATCAGGCGTGGGCCGAGGGTTACGCCAAGTTCAGTCGCCATGACGTTCGGGTCGTGGGCCATGAGGCACGCTTCTGGAAATGGCGCATGCAGGGCTCCACTCTCACGCTGGCCGACGAAACCAAGGCGGCGGTTGAGGAATGGGGAGAGCCCGATGTGCTTCTGGTCTCCGACATGTTGCATCTGCCCGCCTTTCTCGGCGCAGCACGACGCTTTCTAGGCGACCCCGCCACAGTGCTCTACATGCACGAGAACCAGCTCACCTATCCGGTGCCGCCCGGCGATGAGTTCGACTTGACATACGGCACGACCAACTGGTTATCGATGGCCGTGGCGGACGAAGTGTGGTTCAACTCAGAGTTCCATCGGACCATCGTCTTCGAGGAGCTTCCACGGTTCCTCAAGCAGTTTCCAGATCACACCCATGAGGCCACGATCGCCGAGGTAATGCCGCGGTCGCGAGTCGTTCCGGTCGGGATCGACCTATCACGGATCGACAACCGCAACGCTGCATCCCGCGGTGCGCCCCTCATCTTGTGGAACCATCGGTGGGAGCACGACAAAGGACCGGAGGAATTCTTCGCTGCCCTCGACCGGCTAGGAGACGCCGAGTTCCGGGTCGCTATCTGCGGCGAGAACTTCCGCCAGGAACCGGCGGAGTTCACGGCGGCCAAAGAGAGATTGGGCGACCGAGTTGTCCAGTTCGGGTGGGCGCCCGACGATGAGTACGTCCGGCTGCTGAGTGAGGCGGACATCGTGGTTAGCACCTCGCAGCAGGAGTTCTTCGGCATCTCGGTGGTTGAGGCGATGTACGCCGGGGCCTTCCCGGTCCTGCCCAACCGGCTCTCGTATCCCGGTCTGATCCCGAAGAACTTCCACAGCTCGTGTCTCTATGACGGAGCGGACGATCTGGTGGCTCGGCTGGAGTGGGCGCTGAGTTCTCCTGTTGCTCGCTACCGGGTGGGACAGAAGCTGGGCATGGAAATGGCTCGCTACGACTGGTCGGTCATGGCGCCCACCTACGACGATCTGATGCAGTCGATGTCGGGGAGCCCGCGTCTCTAGAAGAAGATGTCGCTGATGGGTTTGAGGCGGTCGAAGCGATGCTGCGCTTCTAAGAATCGAACAGTTCCGGTCTTCGATCGCATCACTACCGAGTGCGTCTCGGCCCGGCCTGCGTCATAACGCACGCCCTCGAGTAGTTCTCCCGAGGTAACGCCCGTTGCGGCGAAGAAGGTGTTGTCGGAGTCCACCAGGTCGCTCAGGGCGAGTACCGCGTCGAGGTCTAAGCCCTCTTCTTGGGCGTATTTCTTCTCCGAGTCATCCCTGGGCCACAGTCGACATTGCATCTCTCCACCAAGCGCGATCAGAGCACACGCAGACGTCACAGCCTCAGGCGATCCGCCGATGCCAAGCAGGATGTCGATGCCGGAGTCGACGCAGGTCGAGATCGATCCGGAGATGTCCCCGTCCCTGATGAGGCGGATGCGGCCCCCGGCCTCCCTCACCTGTCTTATGTACTCCTCGTTGCGAGGCCTGTCCAAGATGATGGCCGTGACGTTCTCTACCGACTTGCCTCGAGCCCTGGCTACCTGATGCAGGTTGTGTTGCACCGGCGCGTCGATGTCGATCGATCCGGCGGCCTCCTCGCCAACCGCGATCTTGTCCATGTAGACCAGTTGTCCCGGCGCGTACATGGTTCCACGCGGCGACATAGCGATGACGGCCAGGGCGCCTTGGCCTCCTTCTGCAGTGAGGCGGGTGCCATCGACCGGATCCACCGCCACGTCCATCGCCGGTTCCTTCCCGTTGCCCACCTGCTCTCCATTGAAGAGCATCGGGGCATCGTCTTTCTCGCCCTCCCCGATGACCACGACTCCGTCGAGGTCCATCGTCGACAGCACGGCGCGCATGGCGTCGACAGCGGCCTGGTCGACCGCCTCCTTGTCCCCCTTGCCCTGGAAGCGAGCGGCGGCCATTGCGGCCGCTTCGGTGACGCGAGCCAGTTCGAGTGCCAGGTTGCGGTCGGGTGGTTGTTTCATGGTGCAGGAACCTCCAGGATGATGGCGTCGCCCTGGCCGCCCCCACCGCATAGCGATGCGCCCCCAACGCCTCCGCCGCGATGGCGAAGGGCGTTGATCAGGGTCACGACGATGCGGGCACCAGTCGCGCCGAGGGGATGGCCCAGCGCAACGGCTCCACCGTGAACGTTTACCTTCTGCGGATCGATCTCGAGCATCTGTGCTGACCAAAGCGCCACCGCCGCGAATGCTTCGTTTATCTCCACCAGATCGAGGTCCGATGCGGACATCGAGGCTCGCTTCAGAGCTATCCGCAGTGCCTCGGCGGGGCGCTCATGCAGCGTCGGATCGCTCCCCCCAACCTGACCGTAGCTCAAGATGCGGGCCAGTAACGGTTGTCCAGCAGCCTCGGCGCCTTCGGCGTCGGCCACTACGACCGCCGCTGCTCCGTCCGAGATCTGCGACGCGTTGCCAGCGGTGATCGTGCCATCGGCCGAGAACGCTGGCCGCAAAGCTCCCAGCGATTCAACTGTCGAGTCCGGCCTGACGCCCTCGTCCCGATCGAATATCAGCGGGTCGCCCTTTCGTTGTGGGACAGACACCGCCACCAGCTCGTCGGCGAGAACCCCAGACTCGGTGGCCTGGTTGGCACGCTTATGGCTCTCGGCCGACCATTCGTCTTGCTCCCGGCGCCCTATCCCTAGCTTGGTGTTCTTGCGATCGGATGATTCGCCCATGGTGCAGCTGTCGAAGCTGCAGAACAGTCCGTCGTGCTGCATGGCATCGACCATGGTCCCATCGCCGATGCGCTGGCCCCAGCGGGCGTCGGGGAGCAGGTAGGGAGCGTTGCTCATCGACTCCATGCCACCGGCGACGACGAAGCTCGCCTCCTTGAGCCGGATCGCACGATCGGCCATGGCGATCGCGGTCATGCCGGACAGACAAACCTTGTTGATCGTCGTGGATGGCACGGTCATGGGGATGGCGGCCCGGGCGGCCGCCTGGCGGGAAGGGATCTGCCCGACACCTGCCTGCAAGACGTGACCGAACAGCACTTCGTCTACTTGTTCAGGCAGGAGGCCAGACGAAGCGAGAGCTCCAGAGATAGCCACGCCGCCCAGCTCAACCGACGACAGAGGCACCAGAGCACCCCCGTACTTGCCAATGGGAGTCCTTGCGATTCCGGTGATCACCGATTGCATGCCACCCCGACTCTACCGCTCGGTGGCCGATGACGATTTCCGTAGAGTTCATGCCATGTTCCCCTACAACCTCGACCACGTCGCCATCGCGGTCGACGATCTCGATGATGCGATCGCGGCCCATCGCCTGCAGTACAAGGTCGAGCCGCTCTATCGCGAGGTGGTGGAGGAGCAAGGAGTTGAGGAGGCGATGATCCCGCTCGGCGGATCGTTCATCCAGCTGGTGGCGCCTCTTGGGCCAGATACCGCAGTTGGCCGATTCCTGGAGAAGAAGGGCCCCGGCTTGCACCATGTTGCCTACGCAGTGGCGGATATCGATGCTGCCCTGGATCACCTTCGCGCCAGCGGCGCCGAGTTGGTGGATGAAGCTCCGCGCCGGGGCGGGCGGGGCGCCAGGATCGCATTCGTCCACCCTCGCAGCTTCTCGGGCACCCTGGTAGAGCTGGTCGAGGTGAGCGAATGACCGAGGAGATAAAGGGAGGCATCGGGCCGCTGGAAGCCGCTGCTATCGCGGCAGCTCTGGCGCAGGTGATCGCCGAACAGGAAGCGGCCGCGCTTCGGGGTCCGCGCTCCCGCTCAAGCGCATGGGTCGACGCCGAGCTCCACGATGCGGGATACGTTGACAACTGGAGCGGCCTGCGCCAAGGCTTGCGGTCGGTGGAGGAGGGCTAGGCGGCCTCTTCGGTGGGCTGGGCGGTGGGAGCTTGGCCCGGACCATCGATGGGGACGGAGAAACAGAAGCGTGATCCGGTGGGGAATCGCTCTTCGAACCACAGGTCGCCTCCCATCGCTCTAGCCAGACGTCGGGCTATAGGTAAGCCCAAGCCGATCCCGGTCGACGTTGGGACATCGCCTGCCAGCTGCTCGAAATGCTCGAAGATCCGCTCGCGGTCAGCCTCGGCCACGCCCGGACCGTTGTCGGAGACGATGATTTCGTAGTGGGTGCCAGCCAGCCTTCCTTCGATGAGAAACTGATCTCCTCCGTACTTGATGGCGTTCTCCGTGATATTGCGGAGTACTTGCTGGAGGCGGGTGGGGTCGGCGAATACCGAAACACCGCCCGGAATCTGGAGTTCCCCTATCGACTCGGCGTCCTGGGTCAAGACGCTCAGGACGTGGGCGACCACGGGTCGCAGCTCGAAAGATTCCGGTTTGAGAGATAACGCCCCGGCCTCGATGCGAGGGATCACCAGAACGTCTTCGACCAGGGCGCTGAGATGCTGAGTTTCTGATTGCACGATGCGAAGGAACTCATCGACCTCGTCTTGGCTGAGGTTGGGCCAGTCGGCCTGCAGCGTCTCCACGAAACCTGCGATGGAGGTCAGCGGAGTGCGAAGCTCATGGCTCACCATGGAGACGAACTGATCCTTCAGGCGCACCGCCTGTCTCTCCACTTCGACTGCGCTGGATTGCTTGGCACGGCCTGCCGAGACTGACTTAACGGCAAAGAAGAGCAGGGCGGCCAAGACAGAGAGGCCCACAGCTGCACCCACCCAAGTCAGCGCATCGGGAGTACCCCCCACCGGCCCAGCCGGTGCCAGCGGCGCCCACAACGCGATGGGCGGAAACCATGCCCAGGAGTAGCCGATGACCGCCAGCGCTTGGCGAGACGGCAATAGCAAGATCGATGCCGCCACAAAGAAACCGAGAGCTGCCACGAATGCCACATCGGGTTGGCCGGTGAGGAGAATCGATCCGCCGGACAAGCTGACGTCTATCAGCAGTGAGCCAATGGGCGGTGCAGGGCGTCGGATCCGACCGATGGCATGGGTCGTTATCACGGCTCCCGGGATGATGACAAAGGGGGCGTCGGGTATCTCCCCGCGCAAAGTCAACGCCAGTCCAACCAGGGCCAATGCCGCGCCGGCCACGGCGCGCAGGACCTGGTAGGCGGCACCCATATCTATCAGAGCGCGCCGGTCGGTCATTAATGAGTCCTCTAGGTGATATCGGCTTTTGCGACCGCCACTAAAGGATCTAACGTCGCCCGTTGATCTGTTCCACTATGTCCAAAGGAACCGATAGGTCGCCCCGCCCCGAGCCGAGCGAAATCTCTGGCCGGTAGCTCCCGTGGTAGTCCGAGCCGCCGGTGGCGAGAAGGTCCAACTTCTGTGCGATGGACGCCAAGTGTGAGCGCTGTTCAGCCGAGTACTCGGAGTAGTAGCACTCGATGCCCATGACCCCGGCCTCTCCGAGGTCCTTGAATGCGCGTGAATATTGCTCTGCGCTGACGCCGATGGTGTGGGGGTGGGCGACCACGGGAACGGCATTGGATGCGACGGCCAACTTGGCCGCTTCGGCGTAGTCCAAGCGATATCGCTCCTGGTAAGCACGACGGCCCTCAGCCAGGTATTCCTCGAAGGCGGCCTTGATGTTCGGAACCACGCCCTTGCGCACCAACACTGCGGCTATGTGAGGTCTACCGACACCCGTGCCCCCCGCCTCTTGCACCACCTCGTCGTAGGAGATGTCGATGCCAAGGTCGGTAAGTGCAGCAACAACCCGCTGGTTGCGATCGGCGCGACCCTCCTGAAGGGCGACCAGGCGGTCCTGCAGCGGACCCGCTCCCGGTTCGAGGAAGTAGACCAACATGTGCATCGCGCCGTGTGGCCAGGCTACGGAAAGCTCAGTTCCTGATATCAACTCGATGCCGTGTTCTTGTGCTGCGACCTGTGCCTCGGCGATCCCGTCGAGGTTGTCGTGGTCTGTCAGGGCCAGGGTTGTGACACCTGCTTCGGCCGCGTTTGCTACTAGATCGGTTGGTGTGTCGGTTCCGTCCGAGGCGTTGCTGTGGCTGTGCAGGTCGACCGACATCAGGAGATGTCGATATCCACGGAGTCGATGTAGATGGTCTCGAGCGGCTTGCTCACCTCTGAGCCAGAGTCTTGCGGTCCCAGCTTGACCGCCGCTATCTGGTCGAGGGCGTTGACCCCAGAAGTCACCTTGCCGAACACGCTGTAGGCCGGAGGGAGGCCGGCGTCAGCGAACATGATGAAGAACTGGCTACCGGACGTGCCCGGCCCGGCGTTGGCCATTGCCAGAACCCCGCGCTCGTAGACGAATCCCGGAGATGGGAACTCGTCTGGGATCGAGTAGCCGGGCCCACCGGTGCCGGTGGCGGTGGGGTCTCCCGCCTGAACCATGAAGCCAGGAACGACGCGGTGAGAGACGGTTCCGTTGAAGAAGCCCTCCTTGGCCAAGAAGACGAACGAGTTAACCGTTTGGGGAGCAGCCTTTGGGTCGAGGGCCAACTCGATCGGGCCACAAGAAGTGTGAACGGTGGCCGTCACAGTGGCCTCACTAGCTATCCCCATGTCCTCGGGGCCGTCGTATCTCTTTACCTCGTTGGGAGGAGGTGCCTCGGCACCGCCGATTGTCGGTTGGGCGCGAAAGGACTCGTTTGCGTCTCTCAATTGGAACTCCTTCGTTCGCTTAGCCGACCTCGATGATGATGTCTTCGATATACACGGCCACTAGAGGGGTCTGTCCCTCGATCGCTATCGCTGCGATGGTGTCGAGCACATCGAGGCCTTCTGCCACGTTACCGAAAACTGAGAAGTCAGGGCCGAGTGTGCTGTTCTCGAAGACTATGAAGAACTGGCTCCCGTTGGTGTCGGGCCCAGAGTTGGCCATCGCCAAGGTTCCACGTACGTAGCTGAAGTCGGCTGCCGGCAGCTCGTCGGCGAATTGATAGCCGGGCCCGCCGCTGCCGGTGGCGGTGGGGTCGCCTGCTTGGAACACGAATCCAGGAACGATGCGGTGGGAAACGGTCCCGTCGAAGTAGTCCTGGCGGGCCAGGAACACGAACGAGTTGACAGTCTGCGGGGCGCCGGCCACATCCAGGTCGACCACGATGTCGCCGCACGAAGTGACGATCGTTGCCCTAACCGTTGCGGCCGGGTCGAGGCCCTCGTCACCCGCCGCCTCGAAGCTCATCTCTGTCGCGGCCGGTGGGCGGGTACCGCCGCACGCCACGGGCAGCGACCTGAAGTTCAGATAAGCGGGGGAGCTGATGGCTCCCGCCGGTAGCGACTCGGGCGGCGCGCTGGTTGGCGGCACCTGTGTGGTGTCGGTAGTGGTTGTGGAGGGTGCGGGGTCGGTTCCATCGACGGCGGCGATCGTGGTGTCGGTGCCCCCTATGGCCGAGGCGGTCTCACTCCCCGAGTCGTTGCCACGGTTGAGCAGGAACCCCACCCCAAGTACAAGGACGGCTACGAGCGCGGCAGTGCGGGCGCCGCGCAGCAATCGCTTGCGTCGATCGATCCGGTCCTGAAGTTCGCGCGCCGCCTCACGATTTTGGCGCTGACGTTCACGTTTATCGGTTGGCATGAGTCAGGCATGCTAGAGCAGGGGGCGGATATTGCCATCGGTACAATCCATGAACCTTGTCTCTCGTCGTCCAAAAATATGGTGGCACTTCGTTGGCCGACGCCCAGCGCATACGCGCTGTGGCTCGGCGTGTCGCCGCGGCCAAGAAACAGGGCGACGACGTCGTCGTGGTCGTCTCAGCCATGGGCCACACCACCGATGAGCTGGTAGAGCTGGCGGGAGAGATCGGCACCCGCCCCCATCCCCGCGAGCTCGACATGCTGCTTACGGCTGGCGAACGCATCTCCATGGCGCTGACGGCGATGGCTATCGAGGAGGAAGGTGTCAAGGCGATGAGCCTGACTGGGTCCCAGGCCGGCATCCTCACCGATGCCGCTCACGGTCGCGCACGCATCGTCGACGTCAAGGGCGATCGGGTGAGGGAAGGGCTCGACGAAGACAAAGTTGTCATCGTCGCCGGCTTCCAAGGAGTCGACCCCGACACCAAGGAGATCACCACCTTGGGCAGGGGAGGATCGGATGCCACCGCTGTCGCATTGGCGGCGACACTGGGGGCCGACGTGGCCGAGATCTACACCGATGTCGATGGTGTCCTAACCGCCGACCCTCGGCTGGTGCCCAACGCCAAGAAGATCGACGAGATCACGTACGATTCAATGCTGGAGCTTGCATCCGCCGGCGTCGGGGTCCTGATGGCCCGCTCGGTGGAGTTCGGTCGAAGGTTCAACGTACCGATACATGTCCGCAGTTCATTCCACAACGAACCAGGAACTTGGGTAAGGAAAGAGACCATGGAACAAGCGATAGTTAGCGGAGTCGGCTTCGATGACTCGGTGGCAAAGATCACGGTCCATGGTGTTCCAGATCAACCCGGGGTGGCGGCGTCGTTGTTCGGACCGCTTGGGGCAGAGGGGGTGGCAGTCGACATGATCGTGCAGAACGTGTCGATCGACGGAAGGTCGGACATCAGTTTCACGGTCCCCAAAGACGCAACTACCGTCGCCACGAAGCTGGCGGAATCGGCCGCCAGCCAGCTCGGCGCGGCAGGCGTCGATGTCGACGACAAGATCGCCCGTATCTCGCTGGTTGGGGCTGGCCTGGAGTTCGACTCGGGTATCGCGGCTCGCATGTTCGCGACGCTGGCCGCCAACGACATCAATATCGAGATGATCTCAACATCACCCATCCGGGTGTCCTGCGTGATCAAAGGCCCTGCGATGGCCGACTCAGTTCAGGCGTTGCATGACGAATTCGAGCTTGCGAAGTGAGCGCGACAGTCGCCATCGTTGGAGCCACCGGGGCCGTCGGTCAGGTGATGCTCTCGGTTCTGGAGGAGCGTGACTTTCCCGCTTCCTCTATCCGCCTGCTGGCTTCTGAGCGATCGGCCGGGCGTGAGGTTGCCACCTCAGTAGGACCGGTGGTAGTGGAAGATCTCGCCCAGGCCGACCCGGCTGGCATCGACATCGCTCTGTTCTCGGCTGGGGGCGAGCGGTCGTTACTTCACGCCGGGCGCTTCGTTGAGGCCGGCGTTGTGGTCATCGACAACTCATCGGCATGGCGCATGGACCCAGCAGTCCCACTGGTGGTCGCGGGTGTGAACGATCACGCCGTCAAGAACCATCACGGCCTCATCGCCAACCCCAACTGCACCACCATGACGTTGCTGATGGGTGTCGCTCCGCTACACCGTGCAGCCGGGCTACATTCGATGGTCGTGTCCTCTTACCAGGCTGTCTCGGGGTCGGGCAACAAGGGAGTGGAGGAGCTTGTTCATCAGGCCGAGCTCCTTGGTAAGGATGTCGACCTGCTGCGCGACGGTGGTTGGACCGATCCCGTTGCACAGGTCTACTCCCGCCCAATCGGGTGGAACGTGTTGCCCTTTGCCGGGAACGCGGTGGACGGCGGTTACACCGACGAGGAGATGAAGCTGGTCAACGAGAGTCGCAAGATCTTGGAAGCTCCGGATCTCGAGGTGCAGCCAACCTGCGTTCGTGTTCCCGTTGTTGCTGGCCACGGCTCTTCAGCCACTCTTCGGTTCGATAGGCCGATGGAGGTGGCGGAGGCGCTGCAGCTGCTCGACGAAGCCGATGGCGTGCAGGTGTGGTCCGACCAGGTTCCCACCCCGCTCGATTCGGCTGGGATAGATGACGTGCTGGTGGGTCGAGTGCGGCCAACCCTCGATGTCCCCGGCGGGATCAACCTGTGGACGGTGGGTGACAACCTGCGCAAGGGTGCTGCCCTCAACACGGTTCAGATAGCGGAGCTGCTTTAGTGGCTGTGGCTCATGCCGTGGCCGTGACCGCCGTGTTCGTCATCCCACGGAGTCACCTCGTCGGGAGCCGCCTCGCCCCACTTCTCCTCTGGCGGCATTTCTCCAACGGCCACGAACAAGTCGACGTGGCGTTGGTAGTCGGCGTCGGAAGTGGGCGCGACGGCCAGGGAGGCGAACCCGATGACGGCGCCAACCGCTGCGATCCACCACTCACCTGAGAGAACCGTCATCAGCAAGCCAGCCGCGGCAGGAAGCAATGAGAGCCCGGCGCGGAAACGAGCCGTCTTGGCGTAGTCAGCGAAGTGGTCCGGCATGATCGGCCGCCTTCTCCAGTAACGGACGGAGAAGAGGATGATCGCCCCCACCGCCAACACCGGCGGGAGCGCCACCCAGACAGGTATGCCGTCGCCGTCGGCAACGATGAGCCCGACCACAAAGAAC
>JAOTWH010000265.1 GCA_029863035.1 Acidimicrobiia bacterium
GCTCTCGGTGCGCCTCGCCACGTCGCCCCGCCTGATGGATGGGATGCCAGAGGTACGGTTGCCAACCGAAACAGAGCGAGCATTGGCCGACCGATTCGATGATCTGTTGCCCGCTCTGGTAGGAAGCAGTACATGAGCAAGCTTTTCGCCGAGGTGGTTTCGGAGGTTGATCTGCAACGGCGGGTTTCCGAACTAGCCACCGAGATCACTGCCGACTACGAGGACCGCGATCCCGTCCTGGTTGGTGTGCTACACGGCTCGCTTCCGTTCCTGGCCGACCTGTGTCGACAACTCAAATTCAGCTTGTCGACAGACTTCCTCGCCCTAACCCGTTTCGGTGAGCAGGGACGTGTCGCGGTGGCGATGGACACGCTTCACCCCCTCGAGAATCGCCACGTTGTTCTGGTGGAGGACATAGTCGACACAGGCTTGACGCTCTCCACACTGCGCCGACTGCTGGAGGCGCGTCGCCCCGCCAGCCTCAAAGTCGTGACGCTGCTCGACAAGGCAGCGCGTCGCATCACGGAAGTGGAGCTGGAATATCGCGGCTTCGAGGTGGGCGATGAATTCCTGTTGGGTTATGGACTCGACTGGGAAGGGCGATTCCGCAACGTTCGTTCGCTGTGGGCCGTTCTCGATATCGGCAGATTCCAAGAGGACCCGGATCTATTCACCCAAGAAGTGTTCGCAGAGGGCAGTGATAGGCTGAACTCATGAGTGAGCCAGTGGCACTCGAACTGGTGGGGGTACGCATCGAGCTGCCAACCAACCAACCAATCGTGCTTCTGCGCGAGGTCGGTGGATCTCGTTATCTCCCCATCTGGATCGGGGCAGTCGAGGCCACCGCCATCGCATTCGCCCTGGAGAACGTTGAGGCAGAGCGCCCTCTTACGCACGACCTGCTCCGCAGCGCTACCGAGTCGCTTGGGGCGGCGGTGGAGCGGGTGACGGTGACCGATCTCAAGGACGGCATCTTCTACGCCGATCTGGTCTTTCGGCGCGGCGACGAAGAGGTGCACGTCTCCTCTCGGCCGTCGGACGCTATAGCGCTCGCGGCGCGCACCGAGGCGCCGTTGTTCGCAGATCCATCTGTGCTCGACGAAGCCGGGGTGGAGATCCGCGATGAGGGTGACGAGAGCGGAGAGGAAGAGACCGTGGAACGCTTCCGCGAGTTCCTCGACTCGGTAACACCTGAGGACTTCGAAGGTCGCGGGGGCCAACCCACGTCATGACCCAATCCCGCGGCGTTATCGCGGGTCTGGCGTTGCTGGCAACGGTGGTCACCATCGGCGCGGTGGGCTTCAGCACCACGGAGGAGGGCCTATCGCTCTTCGACGGCCTCTACACCACCGTGATCACCATCTCCACCGTGGGCTTCGGAGAGCCGGGAGGCGGGTTCAGTACGGCTGGCAAGGCCGTCGCGATCTTCGTCATCGTGGGGGGCGTTGGGTCTGCTCTTTACACTGCCACCGCTGGACTCGAAGTTGTGTTCACAACGTTGCTTGGGGGAGAGCGAGCCAGACGCAAGATGCGGAGGGAGATCGACGACTTGGAAGACCATGTGATCGTGTGTGGATTCGGCGTCGTTGGCCGCAACGTTTGGGCCGAATTGGAACGCGGCGGTAAGTCGACTGTCGTCATCGAAAAGGATTCCGAGCGCGCCGAGTCGGCTCGCGCGAAGGGCGCACTCGTAGTCGAGGGCAACGCCACCTATGACGTCGTTCTTTCGGAAGCCGGCATCGATCGGGCCAGCGGTCTGATCGCCTGTGTTCAGAGCGACTCCGACAACCTGGTGATCGTGCTGTCTGCCAAGGCATTGCGGCCCAATCTTCAGGTGATGGCGCGGGCCACCGAGGGCACGGCAGAGGAGAAGCTGCTCCTGGCCGGTGCCGATAGGGTGGTGGCGCCTCAGGTTCTGGGCGCCCACCGCCTGGCCGCCCTTGTTAACCAGCCCCAGCTCGCCGACTTCATCGACCTGGTGGTGCGGGGCCAGATCGTGCAAGTTGCCGTTGAACAGTGCCCGGTAGAGGCCGGGGCGGCCCTGGAAGGCAAGACGTTGCGTGAGGCAGACGTCAGGGGAGCGGTTGGGGTCACCGTGCTCGCCGTGCAAGAGCCCGACGCCGAGGTCCAGTTCAACCCGGATCCGGACAAGCCCCTCGCTGCCGGTCACGTGGTGATCGCTTTGGGCAATCCGCAACAGCTCGAAACGCTGCGCCGCCTAACCACCGTGGCCGGCTGACCGTGGCCGGGAGAGGTTTCTTCCACACCATTCTCCCCAGGTTTGTCCCCACCGCGACCAGGGGTTTCCCCGCGCTTATCCACAACGGTTGTTGACAACTCCTTCGCCCAGACTTACCTTCAAGCGCGGAATTCGCTAAA
>JAOTWH010000266.1 GCA_029863035.1 Acidimicrobiia bacterium
TGGGTCATCGTCGCCCCCCGACACCCTCGTCATGATCTCGGCGGTGGGCCACTCGTTGTCGCAATCGAGACATCCGGCGCGCAGCGCTGTGCCATGCAGCTCCACGATGGCTTCGTCGGGAAGTCCGGCCTGGCGGTGGAGTCCGTCGATGTTCTGGGTGACGCATCCGATCATCCGCCCCGCTTGCCACAGTCGTGCGATGGCCAGGTGGGCCGGGTTGGGCTTCGCTTCGATGACGGTCGAGTCGGCTCGCATCGCCCATGACCTGCGTCGAGTATCTGCGCTGGCTACGAACCGCTGCAAGGTGAACTCGCTCGGGTCGACCTTGGTCCAGACCCCTTCCGGCCCACGGAAGTCGGGAATGCCTGATTCCGTAGACACCCCAGCCCCGGTGAACAACATGATCTTGTTGGTACCGCGGAGCATTCCGGCGGCACGCTCCAGTTCCATGAAAGGTATATAGCCGCCATGTGGGGCCTACGGCTACCTCGTTAGCCGGGCGTGTTCCATGCGCAACGCCGGCGGCATTCGTCTGATGTGGTGGGGAGCCAGGCCAGGAACGCCGGACCTAACGAAGACGTAGCCGTCAGACTCGAGCAGCAACCCCTCGCGGGCCAACACGTCGACTTGCACCGGTCGGGGCACCTCTGTGCCGCGCTGGGCCGCGGCCGCCAGCCTTAGGAGGGCGGCCACAGCTCCCGGACCCAACGCTGCCGTCCAGAACCGTCGCACGTACGGGTGGTGCAGGGGATAGTGGCCCGCAGACTCCCCGCCGGGCCATGGCTTGGGGGCCACCGTGGCCCGTCTTATCGCTGTGGGTCTGAGAGGCCCCTCGGCGCCCGGGAGTGGCGCGGAACCCGTGGCGAAGGGAGGACGAACATCACAACGGGAGATCCCGGGCGCTGGGAGGGAGCCGCTCATGAAGATGATTGATATCAGATGACATCAATTAACGTCAATAGCATTGTAGGGAGTTTTTTCGCGCTCAGCCGCCAGGAGCTACTCCCATGACGAAGGTGGGCCACACCTGATAGGGCAGAACGGTGCCGGGGCCGGGTGCCTGCGCCACCACGATCCCGATCTGGGAGGGGTCGGTCACCTCACGGGTGGTGAAGGTCGGGTATATGACCACACCCGAGTCCGAAAGAACCTGAGCGATGCTTGCCAGCACCCCGTCCTGGGTCAATCCCAAGAAGCTCGGCATTGCGGTCGACGGCGGAGGCCCTCCCGCCACCCTCAGCGTGACTGTTGCCCCCTGGTTGAGCCTGGTCCCCGGCCCAGGACTCATTGAGAGCAGAGTGCCCTTAGCGGCGTCGCCGTACACGGTGACGGTGCTCGCTCGCAGCCCGGCTTGCCGGATCGCCGCCCTCGCGCCCGACACACCCAAGCCTGATATGGACGGCACCACGGTCTTGGGCACCGCGTAGTAGGGCTCCATGCCTTCTGGGTCCTCCGGGAAGTCGACCACCGGCAGTCCGTCCGTTGCGATCTCCATGAACTCTTTCCAGATCGGCGCCGCCAGTGTGCCGCCATACGCCGGGCTGTAGTAGTTCCCGCGGATGGTGATGTTGCGTATCGGGATCTGGCTGTCGGGGTAGCCCACCCACACCGCGGTAGTCAGCTGAGGGATGAAGCCCATGAACCAGACATCGGTGGAGTTCTGGTGGGTGCCCGTCTTGCCGGCCTGGGGGCGGTCGATCTGGGCCCGAGTTCCGGTACCCCTTTCCACCGCTTGCTGCAGCGTTCTAACGATCGATGCGGCCAGGGCCCGATCGATCACTTGTTCGCGCTCCACCTCGTGTTGGTAGATCACGTTGCCGTCTGCGTCCTCGATTCGCTCTACCAGGTAGGAAGGCACCCGGGCGCCGAAGTTGGCGAAGGTCGAGTAGGCGGAAGCCATCTCGAGCGGGGTAACTGCCTGCGATCCAAGCACCACCGACGGCACCGCCTCGATGTCCGATTCGATACCTAGCCGATGCGCCATCTTCACGATGTTCTCGGCACCGGTAGCGATGGAAACCTGGCAGAACACGGTGTTGACAGAAAATATGGTGGCGTCCTCCAGGCT
The DNA here is from genome assembly GCA_029863035.1 of Acidimicrobiia bacterium. Next base: position 2,069 of record JAOTWH010000266.1, read on the forward strand.
GCGCAACCCGCCTCCACCCCCACCTGCGTTGTTGCACTCCCACGGTTTGGGGGCACCCGGGTAGTCGAGGATCTGTGGGCTGGCCGAGCTCCATTGGGTAGCAAGGGTTATTGGCACTCCGAAGCGCTGACCGTTATCGAGAGCCGCCGCAAGGCCGATGGGCTTGAAGGCAGAGCCAGGATTCCTGCGCCCCTTGCCCGCTATGTCGTAGGGGCGCTGGCCCGCTTCGATGTCGTCGCCAAAGTCGAGACCAGAGGCCATCACCCGCACCGCGCCGTTGGAGTTGT
>JAOTWH010000068.1 GCA_029863035.1 Acidimicrobiia bacterium
GCCCCCACACCGGCATCGTCTCGTGGCCCCCGCCGGTCACGATGGCGTTGCGAGCGGCGTCGATGCTGGTCGCGGTGGGCACCCGCGAGCCGTGGCAGGAGGTGCAGTTCTGATTGAAAACGTCTTGGGCGCCATCTGGGGCGTTGTCGGGAGACACGACATAGGAGGCCAACAGCGAGATCTCTTCTTCAGATAGCACGCCTCCCATGGCCGGCATGTCGAGGTGTTCGCCCCCGGTTTCGATGACCGCTCTCAGTTCCTCCAGGTCTCCGGCGAAGGCCACCGCGGAACCGTGACACGATGAGCAGTTCACCGTGAAAAGACGCTTGCCGTCGGGAGCCGCCAGAAAGTTGAGAACGGCCGTTATGTCCTCTGCGCCGAGCAAAGCCATGGACGGGGGAAGCGCCACGTCGGCATGGGGAGCGAAGTCGTTGCCGTCCTGCAGCGCCGCCCTGAGGTCAACTGGACTGGTCTCTACCAATGACGTGACCTCGTGGCATGCCGCGCACGTCTGCCCGAAGATCTGGTTTCCGCGCGGTGAGACGATGAACCCCGCCACTGCGTCGATCTCATCAACGGATAGATCGGCACTCCACCCCGGCATGCCCTCATGCCCGCCGGTGGCGATGACCTGCGCCAGATCGACGCCCTCGGGAACGACCAGGGCTCCGCCGTGACACCCGGAGCAGTTCTCGGTGTAGAGCATTGCTATCGGGTCGCCGGAGGCCTCACCGGATGGTGGCGGCTGCTCGGCAAGAGCCTGGATGGTGAGAAACGCCGCTCCAACGATGAGCACCCCCGTGACGGACATAACCACCGGCCTCCCGCTGAAGTGTCGGCGCTGGGACCGATCCAGCCACGGAAGAGCGAACAGGGCCAGAACCACCGCCATGGGAAGCACGACGGCGCCCAGGAACTCGAGATTCCCCGGGAAGTACTTCAGCAATTGGAAGACGAACAGGAAATACCACTCGGGCTTGGGGTCGAACTCCTCCGACGGGTCGGCCGGTTCGTCGAGCACGGCCCCGAGCACCGCAGAGAGAAGGATCAAGACGATGAAGACGCCAAGGGCGACGACGGCATCCTTGAACAGCGCGTCGGGGAAGAAGGGGATCCCTCTCTTCTTGGCCTCCTGGTACTTCTCCAGATACTGCTGCTTGTCCCGCTTGCGCATCAGTCCTCCTTCTTGGGAGGGGCGCTGATTCCGATCCGCACTACCAGGAACATGTGAACGGCGACGAGCAGCAGCGTGATCGCCGGCAGGATCCAGACGTGGATCCCGAAGAAACGCGACAAGGTGACGGCCGAGAGCTCCTCGCCGCCCCGCGCCGCTCGCAGCAGCCAGTCACCGACGAACGGGACGACATCGAGGATCCTCGTGCCCACCGTGGTCGCCCAGTAGGCCTTCTGATCCCATGGGAGCAGGTATCCGGTGAAGCCGAACATGAAGGTCAGCAGTAACAACGCGACTCCTGTGAGCCACGTGACCTCTCGCGGGTATTTGTAGGCGCCGTGGTAGATGATCCGCAGCATGTGGAGAACTACGAGGACCACCATGGCGGTGGCTCCCCAGTGGTGCAGACCCCGAACCAGCCAGCCGAGCGGGAGGCTGCTGTCGATGTACGTGACCGTGTCGTAGGCGTCCTGAACGCTCGGGACGTAATACACGGTGAGCAGGATTCCGGTGACGAACTGATTCGCCACCACGAACAACGTGGCGCTGCCCAGAGTGAACAACCAATTCACCTTGGGGATCTTGCGCAGGAATATGGTCCCGATGATGCTGCGCGATCCGATTCGCTCGTCGAGCCATGACGTCGACGGCTCCTCGGTCTCGGACTGTTGGTCGATGGGTCCCATCACTCCATCCGTCACTTCAGACCTCCACGTTGACGAGGAGCTGCCCACCTTCTGTCATGATCTCGAAGGTGTCCAGTGGCCTGGGAGGCGGGCCCGACGCCACCCGTCCATCGTTGGCGAATGTGGCGTTGTGGCAGGGGCAGAAGAATACGTCCTCGTTGTCCACCCAGCGGACCCGGCACCCGAGATGGGTGCAGATGTTGGACAGGCCCGTGAAGTTGCGCCCGTCCGCTGTGAAGACGTAGACCGAAACCTCTTCCTCCTGGGTTACCCACCCCGTTGTTCGCTCGATGCGTGTTTTGAACAGTGTGGGCGTGCCCACCTCGACCTTGTCGGGTGAGCCCAGCGGCCGCCACTCTCGCTGTCGGTCCGAGCGGCGGGCGGGGCCGAGGATGTACGCCACCGCCGGGACGGCCCACCCGGCGACGATGACGCCGCCGATTGCCAAGGTGGCGCGACTCAGAAACTTACGCCTCGATATCGAGTCGGCCACGGTGCTCCCTCCTCGCCGGTGTGTTCCTAAGGCCAGCGTGAATGTACGGTTGGTTCGGTCAATTCCGTAACTTACGCCGCAGGCTATGGATTGCGAAGCTCTCTTGGTCGCAAACAGTGGGGCCGAAAGTCCCGACTCGGGCTTCTCCAACACTGCCGTTGGGCGGCGGTAGTCACCTCCCCAGCTCACCGAGATGGTCCCAGGTCGCATCGCTGCGCTCACCAAGGACGATGCCGTTCGTGCCGTCGATCCGGATGGACGTCGGTGTCGCCAGGCGGATCTGTTGACTCATTGGCAGCCGCAGAAGCGCAGAGAAGGCCACGCAGGTCCTATTTAGGGACCAAAGGCCCTATGGGTGGCTACCCACCAATCCCCTAATATCTGCATGAGGTGTTTGAACGACAGTCGTTGCGTAATCGATCTGTAGAGGAGGCGCCAGTGTCCATTGAGCGTGAAGAGAGGCGTGTCCTCAGATACATTCCGGCGATTCTGTTGTTCGGATTCGTTCTGGCGTTGGCTGCCTGCAACAGCAGCGGCGACCCCGGTCCAGCAGGCCCAGCCGGTCCTGCGGGCCCAGCCGGCCCCGCAGGTTCTGCGGGTGCGCCCGGTGACAGCGCCTCGATAGACGCCGCCAACCTCACATGCACCGAGTGCCACGACAGTGGGACTCTGATCGTCTCCAAGGCGGCACAGATGGAGGAACTATCGGTGCACGGGACCGGCCAGGCCTTCCTTCGAGGCGAAAGCGGCAGTTGCGCCGGATGCCATGGCAGTGAGGGTGCCGAGGCGCGCATCGAAGCGGGCCTTCCCCCGCACGACCCGTCGGTGGAGGGCGTGACCAACGTGTCGCCCTATACCTGCCGCACCTGCCACGACATCCATGAGACCTATACAAGCGCCGACTTCTCCCTGACCGGGGACGCACAAGCCGTGACAATGGAGTACACCGGCGACACGTTCGACGGTGGTCTCGGCAACCTGTGTTCCAACTGTCATCAGCAACGCAACGAGCAGCCCGTGGCTGTCAATGGTGAAATCGAGACCGGGACGACCCGGTTCGGTCCCCACCATGGGACCGAGGCGCAGATGCTGCTCGGCAGCGCCGCCCTGGGAGTCGCCGGGAGCGCCAGTCCCCATTATCAACTCGTCGAGAACACGTGCGTCGGGTGCCACATGGGTATGGGAGACGGGCCTGAGAACCGCGACCACACCTTCGAACCAGACCTCGCCAACTGCCAGGGCTGCCACGCCGACCTGGACACGTTCGACCGCAACGGCGTCCAGACAGAGATCGAGGAGATGCTCGTCGAAATCAGGCCTCTGCTGATCCAAGCTGGCATCCTGGACGACGAGCTTGACCCAGAGGGAAACCGGTCGGTTGACGGCACCTTCCCTGAGGAAGTGGTCAACGCCATGTGGAACTACATGACGGTCATAGAGGACCAAAGCATGGGTGTCCACAACCCGGCGTACACCAAGGCCATGCTCGAGTACGCCCTCGAGGTGCTCCAAGCGGCTCCGTAAGAGGTCCGGGTTCCAACGAGAAACATTCCACCCAGAGGGGTCGGTCATCCGGCCCCTCGAGTCATTGTGCAGCGCTACGAAGGGGTCTAGGGGCGGGTGACCAGGTGCCGGCGCATTCCCGACGTCGAGCGGGGGCGCGGGTCGGGCCCCGTCATCGTTGTCAGGAGACGATCAAAGCTCGGGACGCTGTCCCGCCAGGATCTGATCGAGGGTCGTTCGTAGCAGCGACGATGTCACCTCGCCCTGGACTTTTCCGACGATGATCCCCTCGGCGTCGACGAAGTAGGTCTCGGGCACGCCGAACACCCCGAATTCGACCGCGGCCCGGGACTTCGAGTCCATAACGTATTGGTAGTTGTCGCCACCCCAGCCCAGCTGGTCCAGAAACCCCATCGCCGCCCCGGGCTCGTCTTGGTAGACCACCCCAACCAGGCGCACCCCCAGATCCTCGTAATCTCTCGCTACCGCGGTGAGGGCCGGGTGTTCACCGCGGCAGGGGAAGCACCACGATGCCCAGAAGTTGACGACCAGCACCTGGCCGCGCAGGTCGGTGAGGGCGAGCGAACCATCCTCGGCCAGGAGCTCGAGCTCGAGAGCGGGCACCGGTTCTCCGATCAGCGGCGAATCGACCAGTCGTGGATCCACTCCGAAGCGGCTGGCGAATACGACCACCATGGCGCCCACCCCAAGCGCGATGCCCACCCCGGTGACCCACATCCAACTCCGTTTGCGGGACGACGGTGGCGCACCTTCTTCGATCATGGTGACTCCGTTGCGGTGCGGGCCTGCTCCAGCAGGTCCCCGACTTCGGCGCGGATCTCCACCCCGAGCTCGGGAAGCGCTAGAACTTCCTCGAACAGCGGGATCGCCCCCGCCGCGTCCTCCAGCCCAAAGAGACGCACTATCCCCAGGTAGAGCTTGCCCTCTATGTTGTCGGGATCGGCGTCGAGGCTGGCGGTGAGATACTCCACGGCAGGGTCTGTTTGTCCGGTGGAATACGCCATCCACCCGATCCGTCCCAGTGTCTGGCTCTCCTCTTGGGGAGACAGTTCCATCGACGCCAGCGCCAGGTAGTGGTCGATGGCCGACAAGTAATCTCCTTGTCCGAAGTAGAAGTCGGCCAGCGCCAGACGCATGCCGGGCGAGTCGGGTTGAGCCGCAACGAGTTCCTCCATCTGCTCCAGAGTCGATGGGTCGATGGCGGCGACGTCATCCGCTTGTTGGCTTGTCCCTCCCTCCGAACGCAGAGCCTGGGATGCCAGGATGATTATCACCGTAAAGGCCCCGATGAGCAGGAGGGCGCCGGCCATCGCCCTCCTGGAGGATCTTGCCTGGGGCGGGGAGTGAGACTCACTCCTCTGCAACTCCTGGTCGACGGCCTCGAGCTCCGCCCGGTAAGCGGCGCGCAACCGCTCGGCAGTCGCTTCGTCCAGCTCTCCCGCCTCCACCTGCTCTGACAGCTCGTCTAGGTCTCGCAAGGCGTGCCTACGGCGCTCCTGTAGCGGTACCGCCGATTCAGGCTGTGCCGTACCGGTTCGGGCGGAGGCCGGTTCTCGATCGCTCCTGTCGCGGCTCATGTGGGTTCTCCGAGCTCGGGGCTGGCTGGTGCCTCCACCAGGGGTGATTGTCGGCGGCGCAGGATGAGGATGATGCCCGCTGCGACCGCTCCCACCGGCAGGAGCCACAACGCCAGTGTTCGTCCCCGGAAGGGAGGGTCGAGCAAGATGCCGTCGCCGTACCGGGCGCGAAAGAATTCCAAGATCTGGTCATCCGTTCGACCCTGATCGACTTGCTCGGCGACGATCTCCATCATGGCGGTGGCGGTTTCGGAAGGAGAGTCGACGATCGCTTCCCCCTGACATACGGGACATTTGATGCGGCTGCCCAGGGCCTGGGCGCGGTTCTGGGGCGATTGGTCCCCGACAGCGATTCCCACCACGACTATGGCTGCCAACGCCACGGTGATCAGCCCGGCTATCACCCCGCGCATGCCGTCAGGCATCCTGGTTGGCCTCTCGGGCCTGGGCGGGTACCGCGCTGCGTTTCCGCACCATCCTTGGGTACAACCCTCCCGCGGCCGCCAGCAAGCCTCCGAACCAGATCAGCCAGACGAACGGGAACCAGAAAACGTCGAGCGAGATCCGATCGCCGCCGATGCTGGTAAGAGACAGGTACAGGTCGCCGCGCAGCGAGGTATCGACGGCAGGCGAGGCGACCGGTTGGTTGCTGCGAGCGTACTGGTTGAGGCTTGGCTCCAGCACGGCGACGACCTTGCTCTGCCGTCGAACCTCGACGCGCGCCCCCAGGACACTGCGGTTGGGCTCTTGACGGGAGAAGTCGGTGACGTAGGTGAGTTCGTGTCCGGCGAACTCGGCCGTCTGACCCGGCTCGAGGGTCAACTGGGATTCCACTCCCTGGTTGGCGGAGATGGCGATTCCCATTGCCAGAATGGCCACGCCGACGTGGGCGATCTGCCCGCCCCAGTAGCCCGGGTCGCTCCGCATGACTCTTCCCACAGACCGCCACACCGGCGTCCCTTCGTTGGCGGCGGCGCGGCGAGCACTCGCCCACAGTTGGCGCACGATCACCCCGATGATGAACGTGCCGGTTAGAACGCCCAGCACGACGTATATGTTTCGGTAGCCGAGTAGGACCGCACCGGCGCCGACCGCCAGGGCTACCCGCAGCGGAGTACGGATTCTCTCCCACACCACCGAGGCCCGGGCCGCCCGGTACGGGGTGATGGGTCCCAGTCCCATCGCCAGCAGGAGGGCGAAGGACAGCGGGATGGCGAGGCGATCGAAGAAGGGGCGGCCCACACCGAGTTGCGAGCCAGTGAACGCTTCGACGAACATCGGATACAGGGTGCCGATAAGGACGACGAAGGCGAACACGGTCAGCAGGAGGTTGTTGAACAGGAACACGCCTTCTCGACTCGCCAGGGAGTTCAAGCGAGGCGAAGATGCCACAAGGTGCACCCGGGTGGCGAACAGGCTCAATGAGCCGACCAGCACCAACGTGAGGAACCAGAGGAGCGCCGGACCGATGGGGGATTGAGTGAAGCTGTGAACCGAAGCGATGACTCCTGAGCGCGTGAGGAAGGTGCCGAGGATGGTCAAGGAGAACGTGGCGATGACAAGCACGAAGTTCCACGCCTGCAGCATCCCCCTTCGCTCTTGCACTACCGACGAATGAATGAAGGCGGTGGCCACCAGCCACGGCATGAACGACGCGTTCTCCACCGGGTCCCAAGCCCAGTAACCGCCCCAGCCCAGTACCTCGTACGACCACAGTCCGCCGATCACTATCCCGGCGGTGAGGAACGACCACGCCACCAGGGTCCACGAGCGAGTACGTCTCAGCCAGGCGTCGCCACTTTCTCCCCGTATAAGCGCAGAGATGGCGAATGCGAACGGCACCGACATCCCCACGTATCCGACATAGAGCAAGGGCGGATGCACTGCCATGAGCGGATGGTTCTGCAACAGTGGGTTGGGGCCGAGCCCTTGGAGCGGAGCCATGGATGCAGCCCACGGGAGGTTGCTGGAAGCAAAGCAGCCCGTCGTGGCAGCTTCCACGCACACCTGGAACGGATTGGCGATGGTGGCCATGATTCCGAAGAAGAAGACCGAGATCAGTCCCATCACCCCGAGGGCACCGATCCACAGCGGGTCCGGCTGGCGGGAGCGGTAATAACGCAGGTAGATCGTGAGTGTGAACACTGCCAGCACGAGTCCCCACAGCACGATGCTCCCTTCGAGCGCCGCCCATGCTGTTGCGACTTTGTAGAAGAAGGGGGTGGTTGTGGCCGAGTTGTCGGCGATGTAGGCGACCGAGAAATCGTCTGCCAGCAGTCCCACCTCCAGGGCAAGCATGGCCAGCGCCCCGCCCGCCACCAGCCCGATCACCGCGTTGCGCAGGCTGGCGGCGTTCACCCGCTCCGCATCGCGCACTCCTCGCAAGCCAAGCAGTCCCAGGGCGACGGCCGACACCAAAGCCAGCAGGATTCCAAAGTAGCCCAGGAGGGCGGTCATCGCTCTTCCTCCGATTCTTGGTCGCGAGTGGCCCGGCTTCACTTTGGTGCCTGCCAACTTCTGTCGAGCCTACCCACCATCGGGCATTACCGAGTTCGCCGGCTGCGGACCCCTTTAGACGCAATCGCGTTGCTGCGGTGAGACTGAGCTGGGCCCCATCTTCTTAGACTCGCCCATGTGAACTCCACTGCCAACCTTGTCGAACTGCGCGACATCGGTGTCCGAATGGGCCGAACCCCGGTCCTGCGCGGCCTCGACCTCACGATCGAACCCGGTGAGGTCGTGGGCATTCGCGGCGCCAACGGATCGGGCAAGACCACCCTGCTGCGACTGGTGGCAACGTTGCTGCGGCCGTCCGAGGGGACGGGGCGCGTCCTCGGTGCTGGGCTCACCGACCCCGCTCGCTACGAAATCAGACGTCAGGTGGCTCTCATCGGCCACGTCCCTGCTCTGTACGACGAGCTCACTCTGGAGGAGAACACCAAGTTCGTTGCCCGGTTCTGCGGGGCCGGCGCCGAGCGGATCGCCGAGGTCCTCGACGTCGTCGGGTTGACGGAGGCCCGAACCCGTCGCGTCCGGGAATGCTCGGCCGGAATGCAGCGCCGTGCCGAGTTCGCCCGGGTGCTGTTGGGCAACCCGAAGATCGTTCTGTTCGATGAGGCGCACTCGGGGCTCGACGCCTCGGCAACACCGCTCGTCGAGCATGTGATCAAGAGCGTCGTTGCGGCCGACGGAGCCGCCATGGTGGTGTCCCACCAGGAGGATCGCACCGCCCCCTTCACCGACCGGGTGCTCGAGTTGGATCAGGGAAGGCTGTGGGAGGCAGCGTGAGCCTGCCCTTCTGGTCGCAAGCCGGCGAGATCGCCCGCGCCGACCTTCGTTCCGAGTCTCGCACCGGCGAGGTGATGGCAGTCACCATCCCTTTCGGCGCGGTCGCTCTGCTGCTCATACCGTTCGGCATCGGCACCGACGCCCCGTTGCTGCGCCAGATCGGCGTCGGTATCTACTGGGCGGTGGTGCTGCTCTTCGGAATGCTGGTGGCACTGCGGAGAAGTGCGGCCGAGGGTCCGGCGCAACGAGATCTCCTGGGGCTGCTCGGGGTGGATCCGGCGGCCCGGTTCGCCGGACGAGCCCTCTCCACCGGCGTGCTCGTGCTTGCCTTCGAGGTCGTGTTGGGACCGATCGCCATCGCGCTATATGACGCCCGGATCACCGGGTGGGCGTGGCTGATCTTGGTGGTGCCCATGGTGGCGGCGGGTCTGGCGTTGCTGTCGACGCTCATCGGCAGCATCGTCGGCGGCTCCGGCGCGGCACCCGCCCTCGTTCCCTTCTTGGTGGCGCCCCTGGCCATCCCCATGCTGCTCGCCGCCACCCAGTCCCTGGAAGGATTGCGGCTGGGCGAGAGTATCCTGGCTTGGCTCCTGTTGTTGGCGGCCATGGATCTCGTGCTGGCCATCGCGGGAGTCCTAACCGCTCGCCCGTTGCAGGAGGTACGTTGACACGCAGGCGCATCATTGAAATCGCTGCTATCGCCGGACTCGGAGGGGCCCTGATAACCGCCCTGGTGGTGCCGCCCGAGCGAACCCAAGGTGATCTAGCTCGCCTTCTCTTCGTCCACGTCCCGTCCATCTGGATCGCCTATCTCGCCTTCTCCGTGACGCTCGTCACCAGTGCCCTCTATCTGTGGAAGCGCGAGATGCGGTGGGATCGGCTGGCGGCCGCCTCTGCCGAGGTGGGCGTGTTCTTCACCGGAGCCACCATCCTTATTGGGATGATTTGGGGCAAGCCCACCTGGGGAGTGTGGTGGACATGGGATGCGCGTCTGGTGTTGACCGCTGTGCTGTTCTTTGTCTATCTCGGCTACCTGGCGTTGCGCCGCTCCATTATCGATCCTGTGGCGAGAGCGCACCGGTCGGCCCTCTTCGGGGTGCTCGCCATCATCCAGATACCCATCGTGCACTTCTCGGTGGTGTGGTGGCGGACGCTCCATCAGCAGGCGAGCATCCTCCGCCCCGGCCCCCTCCAGATGGACCCTCCCTTCCGATCTGCTTTCCTGGCGTCGGTGGTAGCGTTCACCTTCGTGTACGTAGCGCTAGTGATGCGTCGGATGCAACTGGGCCGGCTAGAGGACGAGATCGAGGTTCGCCTCGCCTCCTCCCATCAAGAAGTTGCCGGAGCCGCCGTCGCCCCACCTCGCATCGAAGGAGCCGTCGACAGTGTCTGATTGGGGTTGGGTCGTGTTCGGCTACGCCGTCCTGTACGGAACGCTGGCCGCCTACGTGGCGTCGATCGCATATCGCCTGCGCCAGGCCCGTCGACGTCTGGGAGAGCTGCAATGAGGTACAAGGCGTTCATCATCCCCGCGGTCGGGCTCGTAGCCCTGCTCGTCGGATTCCTGGTGTTCCAGCTCAACGACAGCCTCGTGTATTTCAGAACCCCGACCGAGATCAAGGCCGACCAGGTCGATCCGGCCGTCCGGCTCCGACTCGGCGGCCAGGTGGTGCCGGGGTCGGTGGAAGCCACGGCCGGAGAGGTCAGCTTTGAGGTCACCGACGGCGTCGAAACCGTGCTCGT